>CAVEGR010000001.1:0-16147 GCA_963615565.1 Phocaeicola massiliensis
ACTTTAACTGAAGAAGGTGCAAGAGCTATTTTTAGTGTTCCAAAGGAATCTTCTAAAAAAGCTAGTAGTTCTCGTACTGTAAAAAGAAGTGGTACTGCTAGTGCTGTTGTTGATTTTGGTGACTATGAAGGCAAAAATCTTGGTATTTATCATGGTAGATATGGTTATTATATGCGCCATGGAGAAGAAAACATAAGACTTCCAAAAGAATATCAGCAAGATGAAGAAGCGTGCAAAGCTATCACAAGAGAAACTGCTATTTCTTTCTTGAAAGCTTAAACCTCCTTGAAGTAGTGTTTTGAATGTTGTATTCTATGCAACGTTGATCCTTTAGCTCAGCTGGATAGAGCACTTCCCTCCTAAGGAAGGGGTCGGGCGTTCGAATCGCCCAAGGGTCATAGAAGTAACCCTTTGTAATATAAGAAATTATCATTGCAGAGGGTTTTTTGATTTTTAGGTAAAAATGGCAAAAGCACCTAAACAAGCACCTAAAATTTGAAAAAAGATTCTTAGATTTTTCAATGTTTTTCAATTTCTTTCATATTCAAACGAATGTTATACTGAAGGAGCTATGGAAGAGATGGTTGAATATTCACTGTTTAAGTACCAACGCATAGGGCAAGACCAATACTATTGGTTTGTACAATTCAAAGACCCTGAAACAGGCAAACAATGTGACTGCATAAGTATTGATATCCTTTCAAGGAAATTGGGGGACAATATCCACCATGTTACAAAGAAACCTGAGGCGGAAAACATTGTTCAACGTGCTATTACCTTTGGCCTTCATGAAAAGGGAGGCAAAGAACATTCCTTCCAAATAGACTCAAAAATTGATTCTAGAAAAAAGTTTTGCTTTAAATAGACTCAAAAATTGATTCTGAAAAACAGCTTTGCTTTTAATAGAATCAAAATTGATTCTACAACACCATTGGCTGGTCATACAGCTCCAATTTTCAGCATAAGAAGTCTTTGGTCCTTCTCCTCATTTCTTCTAACTTGGCAATAACTGATTATGCCAATGAACAGCATTTTGCAAGATCTGAATGTGGCATTCTCATCTTAGGACTCTTTTTAACAAGAGATCAATTAGAGGCAAAGAATATTCAGTCATACTTGCAACTTCCAACAAACGTAAAACACTAAGTATTAACAAAATTAGTTATTACAACTCCCTTTTGATGCATAAGTCCTAGCTTGAAAAACATGCAAGACCTTTTTATTGTAAAAGTCAACATAAAAATGTAGATTTATGGCCGTCAAAAATGTAGGATGATGGCCTTTTTTCTACATTTTTAGTGTGCAATGTACAATTTAGTTTAGATAATTTTCTAGACATTTGTCTTGACAGACCCATACTCTTAGCATAAGACTTAAATTCAGAACTGCAATTCGACTATAGAACATATGACGGCTTGAGATCAAGTTACTAGACTTGCTTTGATTAGGCTTTTAATTTAGCATAGGAAGGAGTTGGGGAGAGGGCATGGCTAAAACTAGTTTTGCCGATATTTACGAGCAGTGGACAAAGACGCATGATGAAAGTAGTGCTATTGATAAGCGTTATAAGAAGACTGCAAGTACAGATAAAGTCTCAAAAGATTCTATTAATGAAATTAGACGCATGAAAGCGCAAGATACTCTAGATTTACATAGTTATACGTTGGAAGAGGCTATTGTTATGACTAGAAATTTCTTGTCTTCTTCAAAGCAAAATGGGCTAAGAAAGGTTTTGATCATTACAGGCAAAGGAATACATTCTGCTGGTGGTGAATCTGTGTTGCGTCCTACAATTATAAATATTGCAAATGCTCATCCTGCAGTTAGAGAAGTCAACACTCCAAAGGCTGCTGAAGGCGGAAGTGGAGCTTTAATTGTTATATTGAAGGCTTGATTGTTACATGTTATGCTTTTGAAAAGCAGTTTTGCAAAAAACTCTAAGGAGTCTTCAATGGAAATTCAAAAACAAATACTATTATTTTTATCTAATCTTCAAAATCCAGTTTTAAATGTCTTTTTTCAAATCATCACCATGATTGGAGAAACTATTTTTGTAGTTTGTGTGATTTGCTTTTTATTTTGGAATGTAAACAAGAAAAAAGGCATAACTATTTGTATGTGTATGCTCACAAATGTTCAGCTTATGGGTCTTATTAAGGCTATTGTTAGATTTCCAAGACCTTGGACAGTAATTGAAGACTTAAGAACTGTAAGGCAAAGTACAGCAACTGGATATTCTTTTCCTAGCGGTCATACTACTAATTCAAGTAGCACTCTTACAGCAATTGCAATTGCATTTAAGAAAAGATGGCTCTCAATTACCTGTGCAGTTTTAATTGCTCTAGTTGGTTTTTCTAGGCTTTATCTTTGTGTTCATTGGCCAATGGATGTTGCTTGTGGTCTTCTCCTTGGCTGTGGTGGAACATTCCTTTTGTTTAATTTCTATGAAAAGCTTTTTGAAGACAAAGAAAGAGGCATGAAGTTTTTCTTAATTGCAGGCATTATTGCAACAATAGCCTGGATTGTTATTGTTGTGCTACTTTTTAATGAAAAGATTGATTCTAAGGCATTTTCTGACTTTGGAAAAAACATTGCAACTTTCTCAGGTGCAGCACTTGGTCTTATTTGGGAACGCAATGTTTTTGATTATACTGTTGAAGAAGGGCATTGGAAGAGAAAGATTTTACGTTTTGTTCTTGGCTTGCTTGGATGCGTTATTATTCTTCCTCTGTCTAAGATTGTTCTTAAGAATCTTGGCTGGTATAATTCAATCACTTCTACACTTAGATATTTCTTGGCTACATTCTGGGCAAGTGGTGTTTATCCAATCCTAGGAGGAAAACTTGGTCTTTTTGTAACTGATATTTCAGATAGTGGAACAAACTAATTGGTTTTTGCTATAATAAGCCCATGCTTACAGATGTTGTTTATGATAGTCTTAGAGATAAAATTTTAGATTTGAATTTAAAACCAGGAACTCCACTTAGTTTTTCTGTATTAAGTGCTCAATATAATGTCAGTATCTCTCCTATCAGAGATGCTCTTAAGCGTCTTGCAACAGAGGGTCTTGTTGAGATTAAGCCTCAAAGTGGTACTGATGTATCCCTCATAGACTTAGAGAAGGTAAGAGACGAGCGTTTTATGCGTCTTTATCTTGAGTTAGGTGCAATTGAAAAATTAGAGTTTTTTGGAATAAGTGACAATTTGATTGATAAGTGGGAAGAGCTGATTTGCCTGCAAAATGAAGCTTTTATGTGTCGTAATACAGCTAGATTCCTTGAATTGGATGATCAGATGCATATGTTGCTGTTTAAAGAATGTAAACATGAAAAAGTTTTCAATTTGATGAAAAGTGCAAGTGGTAATTATCATAGAATACGTATGGTTAGTTACCTTTTTGACGATATCTTGAAAAATATTTTGGTTCAGCATAAGGCCTTACTTGAAGCGTTAAAGAAGCGTGATATTCAGGAACTCCTTGAACTTGATAGACAGCACATTTCAAAAATTGAAATAGAAACGGCTGAATATCAGAAGGCTTATCCTCAATATTTTAGGCAATAGCACAGGGGCAACTGAAATATCAGTTGCATTATCGGGATAAAATGAGTAATCTGAAAAAGATTTCACGCGTGGAGGATTGTCATGTGGAAAATTGAAGGTGGACGTTCTTTTGAGCTTTATGAAGACTCAAAACATGGTGATGTTTTTATGGTTGCTTCTCCAAAGCAGGATTATATTGTTGCAAAACCAAACTTAGGGTATGAAGGAGAAGAGGTTCTCTGTGATGGACAAAAATGGACTCTGGCTCCATTAAATCATGCAAATGCTGAAAAGCTTAGGGCTATGTTCCCATTTACAGCTCCTAGTAGAGTTCTTGAAAGGGATAAAACCGTTGGTGTTGGCGATAGACTAGGCATTGCAACTGATGGTCATATTAGAGTTTTTAAGGATTATCCAAACGTGACTCCAGTTTTGGCTCAGCAGTCAATTAGAGAGCTTACTCTTACAAATAGAACATTTGCTGATGTTATTGATTGTGCAACCTTTTCTGTCTTTAAGAATAACTACACTACAGGTTGGGGTGCAGATGGAGACCATGTTAAGACAGCTGATGAGGTTGAATATGCACTTTCCAGTGGTTGTACAATGATTACATTGGACTGTAGTGAACAGATTGATAACACAATTGATGGTCTTTCTGCTGAAGAAGTTGCAAAAAAATATGAAGAGCTTGATTATTGTTGCAAGACCAAATTAGAAGAAGCATATCTTGGTAAGACATTTGATGTTGGTGAAGGTGTTTCAATTACATTTGATGATGATATGTTCAAGCGCTGTATACTTATTTACAGTAAAGCTATCAAGCACGCTATTGATATTTATAGAAACGATATTCTTGGAAAAGATGGACAAAGAGCAGACTTTGAAATTTCTATTGATGAGACTATGACTCCAACTCATCCGGCCCAGCATTTCTTTGTAGCGAATCAGCTTATACATCATGATGTTCATATTGCAACTGTTGCTCCAAGGTTCTGTGGTGAGTTCCAAAAGGGGATTGATTATATTGGTGATTTGGACCAATTTGCAAAGGAAATGAAGGTTCATGCTGCTATTGCTCGTCATTTTGGATACAAGCTTAGTATTCACAGTGGTTCAGATAAATTTTCAATTTTCCCGGTAGCTGGCAAAGAAACAAAAGGTAAGTTCCATCTTAAAACGGCTGGTACTAACTGGCTTGAGGCTATGAAGTTGGTTGCCATGAAGGATCCAGCACTCTATAGAGAGGTTCATAAGTTTGCTCTTGGTGCTTTCTCTGAGGCTACAAAGTATTATCATGTTACAACTGATCTTAATAAGATTCCTAATATTGATACTCTCAAGGATAGCGAACTTCCTGATTTGTTCAAACTTAATGATGCTAGACAGCTGATTCATATTACTTATGGTTTGATTTTAAATGCTAAGACTGAAGATGGAACGCTTTTGTTCAAAGATGAGCTTTATGATCTTTGGAGAACATACAAGGAAGACTATGCCCAGTTGTTGCATTCTCATATTGGAAGACACGTTGCAGCAATGTTAGGAAAGTAGATTGATACTTAAGTTTAAAAAAATTTAGGGATGAGTTATGCTGTTGTGCTAGCTCATCCCTTTCTTTCAGATTTACGTGCATTTGCACGGAAATCTGAAATAGCTTCTTGACAGGATACTAAGCTTACTGTATTTTAGATTTACGTGCATTTGCACGGAAATCTGAAATAGGAATGAATTTTGGTAAATTCTCAAAAGGATTATGAACACGATTGAACGGCCTGTATACTTAGAAAAATTAATTTCTAGAATAAATAACGGCATGATTAAAATCATTACTGGAATAAGAAGATCTGGAAAGTCATTTTTGCTTTTTAATCTCTTTTACCAATATTTGCTTTCTACTGGAATCTCTGATGACCAAATAATTAAACTTGCTTTAGATTCTCCGGAGAATAAGAAGTATCTTAATGTTGACGAATTGTACTCATTTCTTAATGAAGCAACAAATGATAAAAGCAAACAGTTCTATATTATGCTTGATGAAGTACAGTTTGTTATAACAAAAGAAGAACTTAAAAATAAAGACAACTATGTTCCATTATATGGCGTTCTTAATGGATTACTTAGAAAAGAAAATGTAGATGTTTATGTTACTGGTAGTAATTCTAAATTGCTTTCCACTGATGTATTGACTGAGTTTAGGGGTAGGGGTGATGAATTGCACATTTCACCTCTTTCCTTTTCAGAATTTGTTGCTTCGTATAATGGTTCAAAACAAGATGCTTGGCAAGATTATTTAATGTTTGGAGGAATGCCACATATTCTGAGTCTTTCTAAGGATGAAGATAAGATGGAATATCTTTCTAGGCTGAATTCTGAAATATATATGAAGGATATAAGCGAGAGATATGACCTTAGAAGTTACTCTGGAATGGAGGAAGTTTTAAAAGTTGTTGCATCATCAATTGGATCGTTAGTAAACCCTCAGAGGATTTCTGATACTTTTGAAAGTTCTGGTAAAAATAATCTTTCAAATCATACAGTTAGAGAATATCTATCATATTTACAAGATTCTTTCCTTATTCAAAAAGCTCAACGGTACGATGTAAAAGGACGTCAATACATTAGTACTCCTGTGAAATATTACTATACTGATACTGGTCTTAGAAACGCTGTACTTGGCTTTAGACAGTATGAAGAGACACACCTTATGGAAAATGCAATCTATAATGAATTAATTTATAGAGGTTTCCAAGTAGATGTGGGAATAGTAGATACTTATTCAAATGAGAATAACACTAGAAAACATAAACAGTTAGAAATTGATTTTGTAGCTAATAAGGGTAGTTGTCGTTATTATCTACAATCAGCTTTTTCTATTCCTGATGCTGAAAAAATGAATCAAGAGCAGAATTCTTTGATAAATGTTCCTGATTCGTTTAAGAAAATAATTGTTGTGGGAACACCTTCTCCCATTTGGCATAATGAAAATGGGGTTGAGATAATAAACATAATTGATTTCTTGCTAAAGCCAAATAGCTTAGATTTGTAAAGAAAAACATCAGAGAGATAAATTATAACTGCGTAAAGCAAAAAAAGTTATTGCGACTAATATATCAGTGTGATATACTCCAAAATAGAATAAGAGAGTAAAATATAAAACTGCATGTCTTGGAAGTTTTCAAGGCGTGCAGAAATTTTTGGAGGAGCATTTATGAAACTTAGTCTTGCGGGAATTAGTGGAAACGCAAACAGAGCGCAGTGGGAGAAGGCTGGTTATATTCTTCCTAAGTATAACATTGAGAAAATGAGAGAGAACACTCTTTCTTCATGCCATTGGGTACATTTTGGATCTGGTAATATTTTCAGAGCATTTTTAGCAGCAAGAATGCAGAATTTGCTAGATAAAGGCATTGCTGATACAGGCATCTTGGTTGGAGAAGCTTTTGACTGGGAAATGCTGGATGCTGCTTACGATAAGTACGATAATTTAAGCATTGACGTTACACTTAAGAGTGATGGCACAATTTGCAAAGAAGTTGTTGCATCTGTTGCACAGGCAGTTCGTTGCTCCACCCAGAGAGTAGAAGACTGGGCAAGATTTTGCCAAGTTTTCAGAAGTCCAGAGCTTCAGATGGTTAGCTTTACAATTACAGAGAAGGGTTATTCTACCACACCTGAATATGTTCAGGCCGATATCCTCAGAGGTCCAGCAGAATGTACTACTGTTTGTTGTATGGTTACATCACTTCTTCTTGAACGTTACAAGGCTGGCAAACTTCCAATTGCAGTAGTTAGCATGGATAACTGCTCCAAAAACGGTGAAAAACTTGGAAACGGAATAATGACAATTGCAAAACGCTGGCTTGAGCTTGGCTTTGTTGACCAAGACTTTGTTTCCTATATTTGCAATCCTGAACTAGTCAGCTTCCCATGGACAATGATTGATAAGATTACTCCAAGACCAGACCAGTCTGTTCAGAATATGCTCAAGGCCGATGGTGTTGAGGACATGGATGTTGTTGTTACAGCAAAAAGAAGTTATGTAGCACCATTTGTAAATGCAGAAGAATGCGAATATCTTGTTGTTGAAGATCTCTTCCCAAATGGCAGACCTGCTTTACAAGAGGCCGGAATTTTATTTACAGATAGAGAAACAGTCACTAAGGTTGAGAGAATGAAGGTTTGTACCTGTCTAAATCCTCTTCACACCGCAATGAGCTTGGCAGGATGTCTTCTTGGTTACACAAAGATTTCTGATGAAATGAAGGATGAAGATATTGTTGCTTATGTTAAGAGGCTTGGATATGTTGAGGGACTTCCTGTTGTAACTGATCCTGGCATTCTTTCACCAAAGAGCTTTATTGATGATGTTGTTTACAAGAGACTTCCTAATCCGTTTATGCCAGATACTCCACAAAGAATTGCAACAGATACAAGCCAAAAGTTGGCAATTAGATTTGGTGAGACTTTCAAGGCATATTTGAATAAAGGCTTGGATATTTCTAATTTAAAGTGCCTTCCATTTGCATTGGCTTCATGGCTTAGGTATCTACTTGGCATTGATGATGAAGGTAAGGCTTTTGAACTTAGTCCAGATCCTCTATTGGAGAGTGCTCAGGCTGATATGGCATCTGTAAAGTTTGGCCAGCCACTTAAAGGTGGTGAATTGGACAAAATAATGTCCCGTAGTGAGATTTGGGGCTATGATTTGAGCACATCAGTGCTGAAAGAGGCTGTTGTTAAAGATTTTGAGAGCATGAACGCTGGCGTTGGTGCTGTTAGAAAAACACTTCACGAGATTGTTTCTAAGTAAGAACAAATAAGGAGATTTTGGCTATGAAACTTAGAGAAAATTGCAAATATGATCTTGTTTGCCCAACAAGTATGGGTGTGAGAATTACTCCTGCTAATAGACTTCCTGTTCACACAAGTAGATTTTTTGAAATGCAGGCAACTAGTGCTGAAAGTAACGTTCTTAATGTTTCTTCTTCACTTGGTCTTAAGACTAAAGTTCTTACAGCTTTTGTAAAAGATAGTCCTATTGCTTCCTTTATTAAGGCTGAGCTTAGATTTAGAAATATCGATTACGAAGGTCCAGATGTTCCACAGGGTGGTGCATGGGGTTATAGACATCAGTTTAATATTGCTGATAGCGGTTTTGGTAGCCGTGGACCAAGAGTATGGAATGACAGAAGTGGTGAGGTTGGTAGAACTCTTAATGTTAAAGATTTTGATTTAGATAGAATCTTCAACGTTGAAGGTGTAAGAATTCTTCACCTGTCAGGTCTTGTTGCTGCTTTGAGTCCAGAAACAACAAAGTTTTGCCTTGAAGTTGCTAGAGCTGCAAAAGCTAGCGGTACAGTAATTTCGTTTGACTTGAATTATCGGGCTTCATTCTGGAAGGGTAGAGAAGAAGAGTTAAGTGCAGCGTTCAGCGAGATTGCTGGTGTGGCTGATATCCTTATTGGAAATGAAGAAGATTTTCAGCTTGCATTGGGCATGAAGGGGCCTGAGGCTGGTGGTAAGGATCTTGAGAAGAAGATGGACCAGTTTAAGGACATGATTGCACAAGTAAGAAAATCTTATCCTCAGGCACAGGTGTTTGCTACTACACTCAGAGAAGTTGTTAGTGCAAATGAACATAACTGGGGTGCTTTGATGCTTGTTGGTGATACTTGGTACACAGAAGCTCCTAGACCAATTCAGGTTATGGACCGCATTGGTGGTGGTGATGGCTTTGTTGGTGGCCTTTTGTATGCAATTCTTGCAGAAAAACCACAGGAAGATTGGATTAAGATGGGTTGGGCAACTGGCGTGTTGGCTACAACAGTTTTGACAGACTATAGCACTCCAGCAGATGAGGAGCAAATTTGGTCTGTATACAGCGGAAATGCAAGAGTTAAGAGATAAAAGATAGGGAACTGCAGTTTTAAATTGGGAGGATACTATGGATAACGTTAAGAAAGCAGATATTGGTCTTATTGGTCTTGCCGTCATGGGTGAGAACATTGTCATGAATATGGAGTCTAAAGGCTTCACCGTTGCTGTTTACAATAGAACTCTTAGCAAAGTTGATGACTTTGTTAATGGAAGAGCTAAGGGTAAGAATATTATTGGAACTCATAGTCTTGAGGAGCTTGCATCTTCTCTTGCAAAACCACGTAAGGTCATGATGCTTGTTAAAGCTGGTTCTCCAGTTGACGATTATATTGAGAAACTTCTTGGTGTTCTTGAGCCCGGTGATGTCATTATTGATGGTGGAAATAGCCACTTTCCTGATACTATTCGTAGAACAGCTTATGTTGAAAGTAAGGGCCTACTGTACATTGGAACTGGTGTTTCTGGTGGTGAAGAGGGTGCTCTTAAGGGACCGTCCTTGATGCCAGGTGGATCTGAAGCTGCATGGCCAATTGTAAAACCAATTTTGCAGGCTATCTCTGCAAAGGTTGAAGATGGTACACCATGTTGTGATTGGGTTGGAAGCGATGGTGCTGGCCACTTTGTTAAGATGGTTCACAACGGTATTGAGTACGGTGACATGCAACTTATCTGCGAGGCCTACCAGCTTATGAAGGACATGCTTGGCATGAGTGCCGACGAAATTCACGAGGTCTTTGCTCAGTGGAACAAGACTGAACTTGACAGTTATCTTATTCAGATTACAAGCGATATTCTCTCCAAAAAGGATACCGATGGCCAACCTTTGGTTGATAAGATTCTTGACACAGCAGGTCAGAAAGGAACTGGTAAATGGACAGGCATTGCTGCTCTTGATGAAGGTGTTCCTCTTACTCTCATTGGCGAGGCTGTTTTTGCTAGATGTCTTTCTGCTATGAAGGCTGAGCGTGTTAAGGCTGATGAAGCTTTTAAGATTCAGCGTAAGCAGTACACTGGTGACAAGAAAGCTATGGTTGAAGATATTAGAAGGGCTCTTCTTGCTTCAAAAATTATTTCTTATGCACAGGGTTATGTTCTTATGGAAAGTGCTGCTAAGACCTATGGTTGGAAGCTTAACTATGGTTCAATTGCTCTTTTGTGGAGAGGTGGTTGTATTATCAGATCTACTTTCCTTGGAAAGATTAAAGAAGCTTTTGATAAGAATCCTGAGCTCTCTAATCTTCTTTTGGATCCTTATTTCAAGGAAACTGTTTTGGCTTTAGTTCCATCTTGGAGAAACGTTGTTGCTAATGCTACTTTGTGTGCAATTCCAGTTCCAACATTCTCTTCTGCTTTGAGTTACTTTGATGGTTATACTTCATCTAGACTTCCAGCTAACTTGCTTCAGGCTCAGAGGGATTATTTTGGTGCTCATACTTATGAAAGAGTTGATGCTCCACGTGGACAGTTCTTCCATACTAATTGGACAGGCGAAGGTGGCAATACTCACGCAACCACTTATACTGCTTAAGTGTTGGTTTAGAGGTTTTGAATGCTTACAAATAATCAAATGAAAACAAGCGTGGAGGAAGCTCTTTCCTCCCGCAATCCTAAAAAAGTTCTCATGGTAGTGCCTGATTTCACGAGATTCTTCTCAAATGCGGGTCTTATTGCAAATATAGGCTATCATTGGTGTGCTAATCATAATGTTGAAGTTCAAATTCTTGAGGCTCTTGGAACACATGTTGCAATGACAGATCAAGAAATTAGTACAATGTACGGAGACATTCCTAGATCCTTATTTCATGCTCATGATTGGCGTCATGATGTTGTAAAGATTGGTGAAGTTCCAGCTTCTTATGTTTCTGAGGTTACTGAGGGACTTTGGAATAAAAGTGTTGATGTTGAAGTAAACAAGATGGTTATGGATCCTTCATTCGATCTTGTTCTTTCAATTGGTCAGGTTGTTCCTCATGAGGTCATTGGTATGGCCAACCACTCAAAGAACCTATTTGTTGGAGTTGGTGGTTCTTCAATGATTAACCAAAGCCACATCATTGGTGCTGTTTATGGTCTTGAGAGAATGATGGGTCGTGATCATACTCCTGTAAGAAAGGTTTTTGATTATGCTGCAGAGCATTTTCTTAAAGATGTTCATATTCTATACATGCTTACTGCTTGCACAGCTCCAAATTCTGTCATTCAGACACATGGCCTTTTCATTGGTGAGGGTAGAAAGCCTCTTGAAGATGCAATTGTCTGTGCGCAAAATAATAATATCGATTTTGTGGAGCATGGAATTAAGAAGTGTGTGGTGTATCTAGACCCCAAGGAGTTTAAGAGCACTTGGCTGGGAAATAAGAGTATTTACAGGACAAGAATGGCCATGGCTGATGGTGGTCAGTTGATTGTTCTTGCTCCAGGTGTAGATAAGTTTGGTGAAGATCCCACCAATGACAAGCTTATTCGTAAGTATGGCTATAAGGGCAGAATTCATACTCTTGAGCTTCTTAACGCTAACGAGGATCTTCAAGAAAACATGGGTGTTGCAGCTCACTTGATTCATGGCTCTAGTGACGGTAGGTTCTCAATTACTTATGCTGTAAAGAATATCTCGCAGAAAGAAGTTGAGGATGTTGGTTTTATTCCTGCTTCTTATGATGAAATGGCAAAGAAGTATGACCCATCCAAGCTAAGTTATGGTTATAATGATGTGGATGGTGAGACTGTGTTCTTTATTCCAAATCCTGCTTTAGGGCTTTGGATTAACAGAGAAAAGTTTAACAGTTAAGATGTTGTGTCCTGCCGTGGGCACAAATTGAGGAGTTTATATGAAACAATTTATGGATGAAGATTTTCTTCTTAATAATGAACCTGCATGCAAGCTCTATCATGAGTGGGCAAAGCAGATGCCAATATTCGATTATCATTGTCATCTTTCTCCAAAGGAGATAGCTGAAAACAAGCGTGAGCCGGACATTACAACTGCTTGGCTTGGTAGTGGTTTCTATGGAGATCATTATAAGTGGCGCCAAATTCGTACCAATGGTATTAATGAAAGAGAAGGGGATGCATATGAGCGTTTCTATAATTGGGCAGACACTGTTTCACGTCTTATTGGCAATCCTCTTTATCACTGGACACATCTTGAACTTCAGCGTTACTTTGGTATTACAAAACCTCTTAGCGCTGCTACTGCTCGTGAGATTTATGATGAGGCTAATGAGAAGCTTAAAAATGATCCAACCTTAGATGTTTATGGCATTTTCAAGAAATTCAATGTTTATGCTGTAGGTACAACAGATGATCCTGTAGATTCTCTTGAATATCACAAGCAAATAAGAGAAGCTGGAAAAACTGCCACAAAGGTTATTCCTTCTTACAGACCAGATAAAGCTATTAATATTGATGCTGTAGGTTTTAATGCTTACATTGATTCTCTTGCAACCGCAAGCGGAGTGAAAATTGAAACTGCTGCTGATGTCATGACGGCTCTTTCAAAACGTCTTGATGTTTTTGTTGAAAACGGTTGTCTTGCAACAGACCATGCTATTTTATTCCCTCCATTTAGAGTTGGAAGTGATGCACAGGTCAATGCTGCTTTCCGTAAGGCAAGAAGTGGAGAGGCTGTTAGTGTTGAGGAAGCTGAGCTTTACAGAACGTATATTCTTCTTGGTTTGGCAAAAGAATACTCAAAGAGAAATCTTGTTATGCAACTTCATATGCAGGCTAGCCGTAATAACAACACTAAGGGTTTTAAGACTCTTGGAGCTGATACTGGTTATGATGCAATTTCTGATTATTCAATTGCTGATAAGCTTTCAAGATTCCTTGATACTTTAGATTATGAGAATGCTCTTCCAAAGACTATTTTCTATTCTTTAAATCCAAAAGATTACTATGTTATTGGTTCTCTCATGGGCGATTTTCAGCACGATATTCCTGGCAAGCTTCAGCTTGGTTCTGCTTGGTGGTACTGTGATCATATTGATGGAATGACAGAACAGATGAAAACTTTGGGTAACCTTGGTATGCTTTCAAGATTTGTTGGTATGCTTACTGACTCTAGATCTTTCCTTTCATATCCAAGACATGAGTACTTCCGTAGAATTCTTTGCAATATTCTTGGTACATGGATGGAAAATGGTGAGATTCCTGCTGATTATCAGCTTGTTGGTAAGATGGTTCAAGATATTTCATTCAATAATGCTAAGAGCTATTTTGAGCATTGAGGTTTTTTGTGTTTTAGTGCAATATTAGCTGAATATGTTTAGACCTTTTGCGCACTTTAACATTATCACTAAACACAGACCTCTTGTGATGAAATATTGCTTTATGGCTGGCATCTTGTGTCAGAGTCTAAAACATGATCTTTCCAATTTTATACTTCCAAGGACTTCCAAGGAAGAAAAGAGCATGTTCTTATTCCTTCTGATACATTAAAATTGCTAGAAGAGCTTTTACAAAAGTTAGCAGAAAAGGGTGAAAAAGAGACATTTAGTTATATGAGAGGTTTTCGTAAAATGAGCTTTGTGGAGATTGGTTTTGGATTTGCGAGATACAAAGCCAAGATTCATGAAGACAGTTTTGCAAAAACCTCATAAAATAGAAAGGATTATTAATTATGAGTGAAATGGGTGCAAACAATGATATTTTAATGTCAAGATTTGATACTAAGGTTCAGTTTCTAAAATATAGTGTTCTTAAAGAAGTTGCAAAGAATGCTTGGAACGGTACTCTTTTGGAAAATGAACTTGATATTCCTAAGACAATTATTCCTGGCAAAAAGCCTACAATGCGTTGTTGTGTTTACAAAGAACGTGCAATTCTTGCTGAAAGAGTTAAGATTGCAAAGGGTGGAAACAGAGAAAAAAAGAATGTAATTCAAGTCATTGATATTGCATGTGATGAATGTCCTATGGGTGGTTATGAGGTTACAAATTCCTGTAGAGGTTGTTTAGCTCACAGATGTGCAGGTGCTTGTAAGTTTGGAGCTATTTCTTTTGATGAACATCATACTGCTAAAATTGACAAATCTAAGTGTAAAGAATGTGGTGCTTGTTCTAAAGTTTGTCCTTACAGTGCAATTCGTAATTTTCAACGTCCTTGTCAAACTGCTTGTAAGGTCAAGGCTATTTCAATGGGTGTTGATGGAGAGGCATGTATTGATGATTCTAAGTGTATTTCTTGTGGTGCCTGTGTCTATCAGTGTCCATTTGGAGCTATTACAGATAGGTCTTTTATCTTAGATGCTATTGATATTCTCAAGAATAGCCATGCTCAAGGCTATAAAGTTTATGCTGTAGTTGCTCCTGCAATTTCTAGTCAATTTAAGTATGCAAAGCTAGATCAGGTTGTCACTGGGCTTAAAACTTTAGGGTTTGATGCTGTTGTTGAAGCAGCTTTAGGAGCTGATATGGTAGCCTTGGCTGAATCAAAAGAACTTGCTCAAACAGGATTCTTGACAAGTTCTTGTTGTCCTGCATTTGTTTCTTATGTGGAAAAGAATTACCCTAACATGAAGCAATATATTTCAAAGAACTTGTCTCCAATGGCAACTATTTCAAAATATATTAAAAGCCATGAGCCTCAATGTAAAATCATTTTCATTGGTCCATGTACAGCAAAAAAAATGGAAGCCAAAAAGCCAGAGGTGAGTCCATATGTAGATGTTGTCATGACATTTGAGGAACTTCAAGCTCTCTTTGACAGCAGAGATATTGATATTACAACGCTTGAAGGAAGCCCTCTTGATGGTGCTTCTTACTTTGGACGTATCTTTGCCCGTTGTAGTGGACTATCTGACGCAGTTGCTGAGGCTCTCAAGGAACAAGGACTTACAGATTTTGAACTTAAGCCATGTTCTTGTAATGGCATTGAGGAATGTAAGTTGGCATTGCTGAAGAAGAGCAAAAATCTCATTGATGTCAACTTCATTGAAGGTATGGCATGTATTGGTGGTTGTGTTGGTGGTGCTGGTTGTTTAACTCATGGGGACCGCAACAGACTTGAAGTTGAAAAGTTTGGTCTTTCTTCTAAGCTTACCATTGAAGATGCCGTTGAAGGTGCTGAGAAAGAAGTCTTCTAGGCTCTTTGTTGAGTGTTCTGCTGAGGGTGTCGTTGAGTTCTCTGTTGGTGGGGCTCTGTAGCGTTCATTTGATGAGTGCCCTTGAATGCTCTGTTTATGGTGTTGTAGTGCTCAGTTGATGAGTGCCGTTGGATTGCTCTGGTGGTGCTGTAGTGCTCAATTGATGGCTTTGAAAAAAGTCTTTTGGAGGCTAGAGGTGGTTTCCAAAGTTTAATCTAGAGGTGGTTCAAAACTTTAATCCGGTGGGGTTAAATGCCACCTCTAGAAGGCTCTTCTAGAATGCAACATTTTTCTTTCTCTTTAGGGTTTATACTTGCTATACTGGCCATGTTTTGGACTACAAGTAGTACATTGGCTACATTGGTTATAACCGCTACAATAGCTACACTGGTCACAGTTAGTACAATGACCATATTTTGGGCTACACTCACTACACTCTTGACACACTTACAGATTCTGATAGTGTTGTATCTAGTCAAAACCTAGTGCACCTAGTCGTTTTTTAGTCCACATAGTACAGCTAGTACACCTAGTACTTCTAGCCAACCTTGCTAAAGATGAAGATATCTCTGCTTTAATGGAATCTATCTCAAGTTCAAGCCTAGCCAAGCTGATGAACAATAGACCACAAGTCTATAC
>CAVEGR010000002.1:0-13419 GCA_963615565.1 Phocaeicola massiliensis
ACTACCAGTATTAGAGTTTACAGGCTTTGAAAATAGTGATGACATAGTAAATCTTTCAAGCATAATTATAGAGTCATCTAATACTACAATTGAAAAGGGTAGTCTTGATAAGGCAATAAATCTTGAGAAAATTAATATTATCGGCGCAAAGGATGATGAGGGAGTGTCAAAGTTACAAAACCTTACAGCTGATGGTAAACATTTTCATGAATGGAAGATTACTGAAGACGGTGCCAGGGCTGTGATGTATGAACTTATTCATCATGAGGTAAATGACCCTACCTGTACTGAAGATGGAAATATAGAGTATTGGGAATGCCCTGACTGTGGAAAGCTCTTTATTGATAGTACAGCAAAAGAAGAGACAACAGAGGGCAATGTTATTATCAAAGCTCTTGGGCATAAGTTTCCTCTTAAAAAAGTTGAGGAATCCGAATCTAGCTGTTCTACGCATGGGAACAAAGAACATTGGTATTGCGAGAGATGCGGACAGAAGTTCTGGGATTCAGAAGGAACTCAAAAGGCTACAGCGGAGGAAGTGACAAAGCCATTTGTTCATGTTTGGGATGAAGGATGGCAGACAGATGAAGAGTACCACTGGCATGTTTGTGAAAAAGGATGCGGAGCAACAACTGAAAAAGAAAAGCACGACGACGGGATGAACTACAACACAAAATATCACTGGTATGAATGCTCCAAATGTGGAAAGCGCCTCAGTGGAAGTGAAGTTCATACATTTGATGAGAAAGGGGAATACTGCACAAAGTGCGGTTATGTCTACGATAACACTGACAGCAATCCTGGATTTGATGTAGAGCCTGTGTATCAGGACCCAACTGGAGAAATTTCATTTTCATATGACAAAACGCTTAACAAGTGGACATTCACTCTAATAGCGACAAATCTGGAATCACTTCCTACCGGATGGAAGTGGTACGTGGATGGTAAAGCGGTGGAAGGTGCAGACAGCGCAACATTTGAATTCATCCCACCGAGCGAAGAAAGCTATGTGATTTTCTGCATGTTCTGGAACGATAAGGGAGCTGGTAGCTCCGAGGTAAATATATAAAAACTAATAGGAGAAGTAAAAATGAGAAAACTTACAACTATTCTGCTGGCTGTCATGCTTGTTGTAGCACTGTTTGTCTCATGTGACAACAACGTCAGTAACAACATTGAAGAAACTGTCAGTGTTAACTTTGAAGGTGGCAGAGCAAGAAATTTGACTGCTACATTGGAGACTTTCAGCAAAGATAATCTCTATTGGAGGTACACTGCTGAGAAAAAGGACACGACCGGTCTTAAGACTGGCGAAACATCAACTGAAATAGCAGTGAAGAGTTCTGGCGCCGGACTTGGCTCTGTATCCGGGTTCTCACAGGGAAAATGGCAATTTACACTTTTTGCTTATAAAGACCAAGGTTTTAAAAATCTTGCATATAAAGGCGAAATAGAGACATCTTTGAAGAAAGATTCTGATAATAAAGTGCTTGTTACAGTGAGCCCAGTGAAAACAGAGAATGTTAAAGGAACACTTGTTATTGATGCACAAAATATCAAAATTACAAAGAATGGTACAGAAATTGAGGGTGCGACAGTTAACAAAGTCTATAAAGTAGTCAAGGTTGGAAGTGAAGATACAACAGCATTCTCGACTACAACATCATATGACCTTGGTCCAGGTGCATATAAGGTAACAGTAGCATTCGTTGATGATACTGCCTCTGCCACATATACATACGCTTCCGGTTCAGTTGTAGCTACTGTTTATTCCAACCTTACAACAACAGTTACAGGAGGACTTGAAGAACTTGTAACAAAGGCTGTGTTCGATTCTGCTATCAACCCTGATATCATGAATACCGTAGCAACATCTTCAACCATGGAGTACTCCAATCTTTTTGAGGGTACTGTAGCATTGTCAACTAGTGCTGAGACAGATTCTGATACCGCAAAGGTTACAGCTACTGTGACTGCTGCGGATGCAAAGAAGATTATCCAAGATGTCGTAGGTTCTGATGATGCTGATACTACCGGCACTAAGGTTTCTCTTGCTCTTTCTGTTGATACAACAGCGGCAACTTCAAATTCTCTTGAACTTGAAATTGGAATGTCAGCAACTGTAACAAACTCTAAGGGAGAAGCTACTACAACAGAAGTTAAGAGCCTTGACAGTTATTCTGTTGTTACAATTAATCTTCAGAAGCAACTAACATCTGTGGTTGTGAAACATAATGGGAATGAAATGACAGCACTCAAGAGTGAAATTGATAGTGAAACTTCAATAGGTGACTATGGTGCTTATTATTACAATGCTGATTCTGGTGTCCTGACAATAAAAACAAAAACATTCAGCCCGTTTGCTGTAACTTATGATGCACCGGTATATGTTGCAAAGATAGGTTCAAAAAACTACACCTCTTTGCAGGAAGCTCTCGATTCCGTTGGAGACGGCGAGACAATTACGCTGTACGGAAACGTAACCTCAGATAAAGGATTCATATTCAGTAAGAATGTTACGGCAACATTAGACTTAAATGGCTATACCCTAAAGGTAACCAACGGCACAGAAACAGATAAACATGGAGCACTGTACATCACAAACGGTACTTTGACAGTAACAAATGGAAATCAGAATGGAAATGTATATGATGAGTCTACAGGGACCGCATATACACTGAACTCTGATGGAACAATTACAGACAGTAATTGCACTACAAAGTCAGCAAGTGACCTCGGTTCAAACCTTGTTCTTCTTGACTGTTCATTATCAAACTACGTTCCTGATGAGTTTATATCCAAGAACTGGGAAGTTGTTCATAACAACTGCAGTAAGGTAGCTGACTGTTATCATGAGAAGAACACCTCTGACTTCAGCGGCGGATACGGCACGAAAGTTGAGCCTTATCTTGTTGCAGACAAGACGCAGTTCCAGAATATAACTGGCAAGTATGATAAGTATGCTTACTATAAGCTTACGGATAATTATTCCGAGACGGATCTTGAAGGCTGGGTTCCTGTAAGTTTGCATGGTTCGTTTGACGGTAACGGAAAGGTACTGAACAATATAACCTCATCTTTGTTCAGATATGTTGGTTATCAGCTGAAAAATGAAGACATTGTATTAAAAAACCTAGATGCAACAATGAATATAAGTTCTCTGGGACAGTATGGAGCTGATTCTCTTGTAAAGAATATATTTAATTCAGGAACAACAACATTCGAGAACATAAATGTTCACGGGAAAATAGAGTCGTATTGGAATATAGCTTCATTCTATAATTATGGAACTGCAAACTATGGCGATGAAAAAGGCTCTGACTATACTGCAGTATTCAAGAACTGTACGTCTGATGCTACATTGATTTGTTCGACAGGTGAAACTGGCGGTGGATTTGTCGGTCATGGATATGAAGGGACTGGTAACGCTTTGACAATAACATTTGATGAGAATTGTAAATATACCGGTGAATTCTATACCATAAATGGGAATGGACACGCTTACATAGGTATGTGGAGCTCGTATGAGACAGAAGCCGGGAGTGTAGATGTGATTCAGATTGGTAGCAGTGAGTATGAGAATTCCAATTGGGATGCAGATTGGAACAAGTACGCCAGTAACAATAACAAGAGAATCACCCAGAATGTACCGACTTCTTGTAACGATGGATATGCAGTAGAAGTTGCTGAAAATGTCTCTTATGCTATTGTTTCTGTCAGTGCGCAGCTGACGGCATACGATGACGAAGGTGACAGGATTCAAAATCTAAGCGGAATCACCCTGTCTCTTGGAAGTGAAAAAAAAGAAGAAGTTAAAAATGACACGGTTCTGTTGGCGAAAGTTAACTCTGCTGTAATCGATAACAATGCAGATGCCTATGGATATTCAATATCTAACAATGTAATGACTGTGAATGTTCCTGGAAACTCGAATTATAAAACTGGAACTGTACGACTGACAGTGGCTCAATACAGCTCAGATGGTACAATTGTCGCGGCCGGCACTTTGGACTTGTACACAATAAACAATGATTAAAAAAGTTGGACAGTTATCAAAAAAGGTGTTCCCTGCCTCTCTATAGGCAATACACATATTTTATTATTATTCCCAGCACCCTCTGGACCCCATGCCGGAGGGTGCACTCTTTGGATAGGATTGGAGCGGGTGAAAGGAAAGAAGAATCCATTTTGCACCCGACAGCATGGGGACTTTTTTAATTATCTCTCCTTCTTGTCCCCGGTTGACTTTTCTGTCAGAAAGTAGGGAAGGATAGTTCTCAAAATGCTTCTTGCTGTCCTTCTTCTATTAGGAGAGACAGAAAATGACAGATTTACATAGAAGCCATCAAGTTAGGTACAAAAAAACCGCCCCAAGGATGGAAGGGCGGTAAGGATCGGGCAGACTGGATTTGAACCAGCGACTCCAAGTCCCCCAGACTTGTACGCTAAACCCCTGCGCCACTGCCCGTTGTTTAATAGAACAAATCAAAGTAATATTGGATGTTCTAATGTCCTTGATGAAAATAGCATACAACTAATGTGTTGTCAATGTGAGGAATTTTGGCGTATGAAGTACCGTGTTATTGCTGATGAAGCTACTGTGAAGGGTTTCTCTTTGTTGGGTATTGATGGAATTGTTGTTCCTAATGATCAGGATGCGGCTCGTAAGGCTTTTGAAAGTGCTGTTTCTGACAAATCTTTAGGTGCTTTGATTATTAGCTCTCAAGTGACCGCTTTAATTGGAAAGCAGATTACAGAACATAAACTAAATGGAAAATTTCCTCAAGTTATCGGGATAGGGGAGGATGCATGTTAAGTATTGAGAAGTTAACAAAGTGGTATGGGGACAAGTGCGCGGTTGACAATTTGAGTTTGCACATTGCACCAGGTGAGATTTTTGGCTTTATTGGCCATAACGGGGCAGGAAAAACTACCACGTTGAAGTGCGTTGTGGGCATTTTGGGCTTTGATGAGGGCACCATTTGCATTGATGGCCTTAGCGTGCGGGATAATGCTCTTGAATGTAAGCGTCATCTTGCCTATATCCCAGACAACCCAGATCTCTATGATTTCATGACAGGTATCAAATACCTTAATTTTATAGCCGATATTTTTGAAGTCTCCTCTGAGGATAGGAATATGCGTATTGAGAAGTATGCAACTTTGTTTGAGCTGACTAGTGAATTGGCCAATCCTATTTCTAGTTATTCACATGGAATGAAGCAAAAGCTGGCTATTATTAGTGCTTGGCTACATAATCCTAAGCTCATTATCATGGATGAGCCTTTTGTTGGTCTTGACCCTAAGGCGTCGCATATTCTCAAGGGGATGATGCGTTCTTTCTGTGATGCTGGTGGTGCTATTTTCTTTTCTACTCATGTGTTAGAGGTTGCAGAAAAGCTGTGCAATAAAGTGGCTATCATTAAGGATGGAAAGCTTATTCGCAGCGGTACTATGGAAGAAGTTAAGGGTGACGAAAGCCTTGAAGAGGTTTTCTTGGAGCTAGTTGAATGATGGTTAAGATTCTATTGAAAAAGCAACTGGCAGAGATGTATAAATCTTACTTCTATAATGCTAAGAAGGGTATTGCAAGATCTAAAGGTGCTGTAATTCTTAGATTTGCATTGTTTGCAGTTCTAATTCTTGGTGTTTGTGGTGGGCTGTTTGGTGTTCTTAGCTATTTACTTTGTGAGCCTTTTTGCGCTTTAGATCTTGGCTGGTTGTATTTTGTCATTATGGGGCTAATTTCTATTGCTCTTGGCGCTTTTGGCTCTGTGTTTAATACGTATGCAGGCTTATATTTAGCTAAAGATAATGATTTGTTGTTATCTATGCCAATTCCTGTTTCTGCTATCATGGCTGCACGCCTTTTTGGTGTATATCTCATGGGCCTTGTGTACTCTGGTTTAGTGTCATTGGGTGCGGTTGTTGTTTATCTAATTATTACTGGCTTTAGTATTGGTGCATTTTTTGGTGGCTTGCTCTATGTTTTCTTTATTTCTCTTGTTGTGTTGATTCTTTCCTGCTTATTGGGCTGGGTTGTTGCAAAAATTAGTGTGAAACTTAAAAACAAGAGCTTTATTACTGTTATTGTGTCTCTTGCTGGTATTTCGCTTTACTATTTTTGCTATTTCAAGGCTCAAACCTTGCTTTCTGAGCTTGTCCAGAATGCTACTGTTTATGGTCAGCAAGTAAAATCACATGCTATCTTTTTATATGCCTTTGGGCGTATGGCTCAGGGCTATTGGCTTGATATTGCTGCTTGTATGGCTAGTGTTGCTTTGGCTTTTGCTCTTACTTGGCTTGTGCTTAAACGCAGTTTTGTTCATGTGGCTACTGGTGGTGATGAAGTAGTTGTATCACATAAAGCTGAGCAAAAAGACTTGTCAATTAAAAAGACTAAAAGTCTACATAGCGCGTTGCTGTCTCGTGAGTTTGCTCGCTTCAAAAGCAGTGCAAGCTACATGCTCAATTGTGGCCTTGGTACTTTGATTTTACTGCTATTTGCTATTGCAATGGTTGTTAAAGCCTCTTATGTTCAAAATATGCTAGAGCAGTTTGCTGTTTCTGGTAATGCACTTGTTGTTCTTGGTGCATGTGCAATTTGTCTTGTTGCTAGTACAAATGACATGGCCGCTGCATCTGTATCTCTTGAAGGTAAGAATATTTGGATTTTACAATCTCTTCCTGTTCAGGCATGGGATGTACTTAAAGCAAAGCTTAGTGTTCAAATCTTACTTACTGCACCATTTGCTATTTTGTGTGTGCTTGCAATGGCTTTTGCGTTGGATTTTGGTATTATTCAGCTTTTTGTTGTACTTGCTTTGGTTGTTGGTTTTGTATTCTTTATGGCGTTGTTTGATTTGATGATTGGACTTAAAATGCCAAATCTTACTTGGACAAATGAGCTAACTCCTATTAAGCAAAGCCTTGCTGTATTTATTGCTATATTTGGTGGATGGTTGTATATAGGGATTATCATTGGCATTTATTTCTTAGTGGCTAGTTCTTTGAATGATACTCTAGGTACTATGGGCGATATTTTATATTTAGGCTTTTTTGCAGTCTTGATTTGGCTTGTATCTGCCTTTTTGGCTTATTGGTTGAAAAAGAAGGGAAGTGCTGTTTTTGAGAGATTGTAGGGCCCTGTTGTAGTTGCCGGTTGTGCTTATTTTTATTATTATTAGTGTGTTCGCAAAGATGACCTTGAATGGGTTTTAGGTGCGACATTATTGTAAACAAGGAGCAAAATAATATGACAGTTAAACCACTTGGTGAAAGAGTTCTTGTAAAGATGGACAAAGTTGAAGAGAAGACCGCTGGTGGAATCTTTATTCCACAGACAGCTCAGGAAAAGACACAGATTGCTGTAGTTGAGGCTATTGGTTCTGATGTTAAGACTGTTAAGGTTGGAGATAAGGTCCTTCATGACAAGTACAGTGGTACTAATGTTAAGATTGATGGTGAAGAGTATCTTATTCTCAACATCAAAGATGTTCTTGCTGTAATTTGTTAAGTTTGAACATAGCTATGCGCTTGCTATAAATGCGTTAAAAAAGGGTCCTGCTAAATAAGCTAAGGACCCTTTTTTTAGTTTTGCTCTTCAGCCAAAAGAAGGCTCATTGCAAGTGATGCTAGGTGCCACTTCATGGAGTGTAGTCCGTTTTGAGGATAAAAGACTCTGCAACGGCCAAAGCGGTAGGGTAGTTCAAAGTGAAGACCTACTTTGAGGGTTGCAAGAAATACTGCTTGCACGTCATCATGCTCGCAAACCTCTTGGCCTTTAAAGGTTCCAACATAGTCCCATCCTTTGTGGGTAAGGGTCATAACTCCTTTACCTACTTTAACATAGTTGTCTACACCAGGTTCATCATAGCCGTATTCTACTTCTTCAGAAAGTACAAAATCAGGGTTTGCAACTTCCTTTTTCATTTCATCCAGTTGCCAGTCATACCATTGTGAGTAATTTTCAAAATATTGTGCTTTTGGGTAAGATTTTTTGTTTGGAACATTCCATTTAAAATTAAAATTGTCTTGGATTGTGGCAGTTGAGCCACAGCATGAGCAGTGTACATCATTGCCAGCAGTGCAGATGTTAAATTCGCTGTGACAGACTGGACATTTGTAGAACATTGTCTCAAAACCTAAGGCTTTATCGGGGCCAGAAACAAGAACATTAAAGCGCTTTTGGAAGTCAAACTCATTGTATGATAGACTTGTTATGATACGTTCTAAAATTTGTTCTTTGGAAAGCGTCTGCACTTCATCTGCAGAGAGAATGAGGTGTGTGTCTATGTGTACTAGGCCTTTATGTGGCTTTGCTGACCATTTAGCATTGCCTAGTCCTGCACCTTGTATTTTACTTGCATACACTGGTACTTTGAGAAATTTAATCATCTTAGCAATGGCAGGTGAGATGTAGCCCAAATGTCCACTTGCATACACTGTACCTTCTGGGGCTATGTAGACTACGCCTTTTTTGTCACGAACCACATATCTAATTTTCTTAAGAGATTCTAAATCTGTTGTAAATTGATATTTTGGAATGGCACCAATGCGTTTTAACCAAAAAGCTAGTTTTTTGAATGTAAACCAATGATATGTTCCTAAGAAGGAAATACGAGCAGGTCTTACAGAACCTGCTATAAATTTATAATCTGCATTTGATGTATGGTTACTGATTAAAAGCGCTGGCCCTTTTACTTTTTCTCCAGAGGAGTGAAGGTTGTACTGAAGTCTATTTGCTATTCTTACGTACAACCGGGCTCCAAAGTAGAGCAGTGGGGCCGGGCGCTTTTGAAGCACTGGGCTTTTAGTTTTTTTCTTTTTTTCTGACATCTGTTCTTGCTTTTGTTCTGGCATGACGGCGTCTCTTTAATATTGTTATGGCTACTATATATTAGTAGTTATGTCCACTCTTTGAGAAGCTCTGCAATCTCTTGATAGTTCTTTGTATCTGCTTGAGTGTGAGTACTTCTAGATTCATAGACTTTTTGAGCATACATTAAGATAACAACAGCCTCTTGACGGTCTGACATAGCAGAAAATTTAGTAGTTGTCCAAATTGGGCTACTGTCTGCACCTTTTGAGCCTTCATAGTACTGATACTTTTCTATGTTGTTTGATGTGATTTTGTTCCAGTTTTTCTGCATCTTAGCAAATTCAGATGTTCTCTTTTTTGCATTCCAGTTTCTTTCCCAGAGAGTTTCTGCCAGTTGCTTGTATGTACCACCATAAATGACATTCTTTGGAATTGTTTCACAGGCCATTCTTCCATAACTTATGGCATAGTTTCTATTTCCAAAACTTAGTGGTTTTCCGGGCAGGGATTCAAATAACACGGCTAGGATATACCATGCTTCTGAGCTGTCTAGACAGTTCAGGTCATTTGTAAGATACACCATGTCTTGATACATTGGCTTAGCTTTTGCAAGTGAATCAAGAACGCCTTTGGTCTGTCCCCAACGGCCTATATTTGAACACTTCCAAAGATATCCTTCTGGGGTGGGGTTAGCAGCAATTGAATCTAGTGCATACTGCTCGCCTTCTTCGTAGATAGCAAAACGGGCACTTTTATTGCTCTTATCAATGGCATCTCCCAAGTCAACGCAAACGCGAGAAAGGCGCCACAGCACCTGAGCTTTTTCTTCATTTGTGGTAGCTTTTTTCAGCATTTCTTGAAGCTGGTCATACACTTCTTGGTCATGCTCGTCAGTCAGATACAACGCATCAACACTACTGAAATCTATGCTTGCAAATGCACTTGCACAGATAAAGACCGATAATATTAAAGTTAGCAACATTAATAAAGTTTTTTTCATTTTATACTCCCTTCTGATGAGGTTTTTAAAACCTCTAAAACTCATTGTAACATATTTTCTGCTCTTCTGTTTACGATTTTCATTTATATGATTATCTTTGTGATGTTCGTAGGAATTTAGGGAAGTGAAAATGAGTTCAAATAAGATTTGCACAGGCAATTTAGAAAATAAGACAGAGTCTCAACGAGCACTTGTTTTAAAGAGAATAGGGCTTGTTAGGAGTGCTTTATATGCTTTGTGCGACAGTTTCCTTCTTAGATCTGGTGATAATGATGATGATCCACGCTGGGTTAGATTCTACGAAATTCAAATGAGTATTTACTTACTTGGGAAGAAAAATCTTGAAGTTTCTGCTCCTGAAGGCGATATGGTTCATGATCTTATTAAAGATGTTTGGGAAGGTGTTAAGGAGTATATGGATAATTCTATGTTTGGACCTATTGAGAATGAAGATCAGTGGTTTAGAACAATTCGTATAGATTTTCCTTGGGACAGCAGAACATCCATTTCTGACACAAATAACAATGATGAGCTTTTACTTGGGTCAAAATGACTCAAAATTTGAAGTTTAAGGGTGTGGTGTGTCATTTTGATACAGTTATGAGTAAAAGTTGCGCATAATTTGGCCATGGAAAGGGAAGATAAAAATATCGGGATAAATAAATTAAGTGTAGATGTGTGCTTGAATTACGTGAAGTGCTGGATGGAGTTGGCACGCTTCTTGCTACTTATTGTGGCGTAGGAGGCAGAAAATGTCCATGACCAATACAAATAAACAAGTTGAGAGCTCATCGTTGAGTCTTTATATGAAGGATATTGAACGCGTGCCATTGTTGAGCCGTGATGAAGAGTATACGCTTGCGCTTCGTGCAAAAAATGGCGATTCCTATGCAAGAAATAGACTGCTTGAAGCAAATCTCAGGTTTGTTGTGAGTATTGCAAAGCAGTATCAAAACAGAGGGCTTCCTCTTTCTGACCTCATTAGTGAAGGTAATTTGGGTCTTATGACCGCTTTGGATAAGTTTGAGCCGGAGAAGGGTTATCACTTCATTAGTTACGCTGTTTGGTGGATTAGACAATCTATCTTGAAGGCTATTGGTGAGAAGTCTAGGATGATTAGACTTCCTATGAATAGAGCAGCTGACTTGGCTCAGGTGATGCAAGCTAAGGCTAAGATGGAAAAAGATGGTGATAATGATGTTTCCATTGAAGATTTGGCTTCTGAATGTGGTCTTTCTAAGGAAGATGTTGTGGAGCTTATGCAAATCTCTAGAGAGGTTTCTAGTCTTGATGCTCCAGTTGGTACAGATGATAGTGCTTCGTTTGGTGACTTTATTGAAGCTGAGAATGATAAGCCAGATGATGTTGTGATGGAACAGGCTTTGAAGAATTCTGTTAATAAGATTTTGGATACGTTGCCTGCTCGTGAGAGATCTATTATTGAGCTTAGATTTGGTCTTAATGATAAGAAGCCTATGAGTCTTAAGGAAGTTGGTGAACTTTACAATCTTACTAAGGAAAGAATTAGACAGATTGAGAAAAAAGTTCTTATTCAGCTTTCTGAAGATAAAGATGTTCAAGATCTCAAAGCTTATATTGCTTAGTTTTGCTTAGTCTATATTGCTTGTATATTGCTTAAAGTCACAAAAATTTAAAAGTTTTTTTCGCCACCTAGTTATTTGCTGGGTGGCGATTTAGTTTTACCTCAATTTCTGTTCTTCTTCTTTTTCCTTTTACTATAACTGATTAGTTCTATGTCTGTTTGTTATGATGTTGACAAGGCTATTGGAATAGTAGAAAATCCTCAGTTGTAAAATAATTTTGAAAATGAAGGAAAACAATGGCAAAAAAGATTACTAAGTATGTTTACTTCTTTGGTAATGGTGTAGCAGAAGGTACAGCTAGCATGAAAGACCTTCTTGGCGGAAAAGGTGCTAACCTTGCTGAAATGACCAGTATTGGTCTTCCAGTTCCTCCTGGATTCACAATTAGTACAGAAGCTTGTGCTTATTTCTCTTCTCACAATGGAGAATATCCTGAAGGAATGAGAGATGAAGTCCTTCTCAATCTTAAGCAGCTTGAGAAAACAATGAATGCAAAGCTTGGAGATACTGTAAATCCTCTCTTGGTCTCTGTCAGAAGTGGTGCTGCACAGTCAATGCCAGGTATGATGGACACTGTTCTTAACCTTGGTCTTAACCCAGACACTGTTGCTGCAATGGCAAAGAAGACAAATAACGAGAGATTTGCTTGGGATAGCTATAGACGTTTTATCCAAATGTTTGGTGACGTTGTAATGGGTGTTCCTCATGACAAGTTTGAAGAAGCAATTCAGGATGTTAAAGATGAAGAAGGCTTGACTTTTGACTATGAGCTTACAACAGAGAATTTGATTAGCTTGGTCAAGAGATATAAGAGAATTTATAAGCGCCATACTGGTGAAGATTTCCCAGTTGATCCATATGATCAGCTTTTCAAGGCTATTGATGCTGTATTCCGCTCTTGGGATAATGATAGAGCTATTAAATACAGACGTATGAATGATATTCGTGGTCTTCTTGGTACTGCTGTAAACGTTCAGAGCATGGTCTTTGGTAACATGGGCGAGACTTCTGGTACTGGTGTTGCTTTCACTCGTGACCCATCCACTGGTGATAACCATTTCTATGGTGAGTACTTGATGAATGCTCAGGGTGAAGACGTTGTTGCTGGTATTAGAACACCTCAGTCTATTGATACTCTTTGCAAGGTTAACCCAGAAGTTTACAAACAGCTTTGTGGAATTAGAGAAACTCTTGAGAAGCATTATCATGATATGCAGGATATGGAGTTCACAATCCAGGAAGGTAAGCTCTACATGCTTCAGACAAGAAGCGGAAAGAGAACAATCTTCAGCTGGCTCCGTTCACAGGTTGAAATGGTAGAAGAGGGTCTTATTGACGAAAGAACTGCTGTTTCTCGTGTTCCAGCTGGTGAGTTCAATAAGCTTTTTGCTCCTATCTTGGATCAGAGTGTAATTAAAGAAGCAGGCATTAAGCCTCTTACAACAGGTCTTAACGCATCACCAGGTGGTGCCTGTGGCCAAGTAGTTTTTAGTGCCGATGATGCTGAAACTTGGGCAAATCAGGGTAAGGATGTCATTCTTGTTAGAACAGAAACTTCTCCAGAAGACATTGGTGGTATGGCTGTTTCTAAGGGTGTTGTTACATGCCGTGGTGGTATGACTAGCCATGCTGCTGTTGTTGCTCGTGGTATGGGTTGCCCTTGTGTTTCTGGTGCTGGTGAAATTGTTGTTAACTTTGCTGCAAAGACTTTTGAAGTTAATGGTACTGTTGTAAAGGAAGGCGATTACATCTCTATTGATGGCTTTACTGGTGCTGTTTATAACGCAAAGATTGATGTTAAGCCTTCTGAGATTGTTCAGGTTCTTAATGGTTCAATGAATCCAGAAGATTCCAACCTCTACCAGAATTACAAAAAATTCATGGGCTATGTTGATAACATCAAGACTATGGGTGTTAGAACTAATGCTGATACTCCTACAGATACTCACATGGCTGTTATGCTTGGTGCTGAAGGTATTGGTCTTTGCAGAACA
>CAVEGR010000003.1:0-16764 GCA_963615565.1 Phocaeicola massiliensis
GTCCCTACCCATGACAACAGTAAGTCCATCTATCTCTGGAGCTTGAGCCCAAATTCTTCCAATAGCCAAATCTTCTCCATCAATAAGCTCTTCAATGAGAACATCGCATTCTTGACCAACAAACTCCTCAAGACGCTGTGAAGAAATTTTTTCTTGAAGGTTTTCAAGCTTCTTTTGCCAAGTTTTTGCCCTTTTTATAAGAGCCTTATGCTCTTCTTCTGTAGTCAAATCCCAAGCATAGGTTCCTTCTTCTCTTTAGTAAAGAAATGAACCCATCCAGTTAAAACGGCAATGCTCAACAAACTTATAAACTTCATCAAAATCTTCTTTAGAATCGCCTGGGAACCCAAGCATAATTGTTGTTCTAATGACACAATTATCAAGTTCTCTGCGGATTGTATCAATTAGTTTCTCATAGACTAAACGATTGCCTGTTCTCTTCATTGGTACCAATAATTTAGGGCTTGCATGCTGAAATGGGATATCAAAGTAAGGAATAATCTTTGGATTATTTTTTACTAAATCAATTAATTCCATTGGAAAAGCATCGGGATGAATATAGAGCATACGAACTTTGAAGTCTCCTTTCAAAGCTGTTATATCTTTGAGAAGTTCACAAAAATGGCTCTGTCCATCCCAGTCTGTTCCGTAGGCTGCAAGATCTTGAGCTATTAGATTTAGTTCTTTAATTCCACTTGAAATCAATCTCTTAGCTTCAGTTAAGACAGCATTCTTTGGCCTAGAGCGCAATGACCCACGAATAAGTGGAATTGCGCAATAACCACATCTATGGTTACATCCTTCCGATATCTTCAAATATGCACTTCCTGGAAAATTGAAAAGTTTATTACGCTCGTCGCTTTCAGAATCGGGATCTGGATATTGTGGAGTAAGAACAACTGGCTTGGCTTGAGATGTCTTAGCTTTAGATTTTTTAGCTTGAGCCTGTACTGGCTGGTTTTCAACCTCTTGGACAAATGTGTTGATTTCTGCAAGATTGCGGTTGCCAAACACCCCGTTAGCCTCAGGAAGTTGCGTTGCAAGATCTTGTGCATAGCGTTGAGCCAAGCACCCTGAAACAACAATCTTTGCATTTGGATACTGCTCTCTCATAGAGAAAAATGAATCAATTGACTCCTCTCGCGCACTTTCAATAAAACCACATGTATTTACAATTATCAAACTAGCCAAAGAGGCATCATTTGTGAGCGTCCAACCATCTTTTTCAAGGTTATGCGCCATGACCTCAGCATCCACCTGATTCTTAGCACATCCCAAGTTTTCAATGTACAGAAATTTATCTTTTACCATGCTTTGAGTCTGTCTTTTATGCCCTTAACAGTCAAGATGTTTGAAACAAGTTTGATGTAGCGTACTTAGTTTTCGCTGACATTATGTTTTGGTTGCGTTTTTCATTTCAAAAATGAAATGATTACCCTTTTCATTTCAAAAACGAAAGGATATAATACAAGTATGAGTTATATTTGGGAAAACAGTAAATGGCCAAATTTTGTTTATGATAGCTCCTCAATATCTGAAACACTTGAAAAGCTTTATGAGGAAAAAGAAAAGTGCAATATTGCATATTCTTTGGTTGACAAACAAACTAGAAACTTATTGACTGTAAATAACTTAACAGAAGACATTGTATCTTCTCTTTCCATAGAAGGTGAAAGCATTGATGTTGATTCAGTTTACTCTTCAGTATCAAAATACTTAGATGTTGTTTTTACAGGAAAATCAAAAGACAGTACGTATGCACAAAGCATATTTTCAATGGTATCAGATGCATTAGAGAATCATGAACCTTTGACATCTAAAAGGTTGTTTGAATGGAACATTAAACTTTTTGAGAATAAGGCGGGCCTAAGACCAAGGCAAATTGGCAAGTATAGAACTGGTCCTGAATACATCATGAAAGTTAGTGGAAAAAATAATGAGATTATTTATGAAGCAGTGCCTCCTCAATTTGTTGAAGAAGAGATGAATAAGTTATTAGATTTTATAAACAACACAACTTTAGACTGTTTTCTAAAAGCTGCAATAGCATCATTATGGTTTGTAATAATCCACCCATTTGAGGATGGAAACGGAAGAATTTCAAGAGCTATTGCTGACTATATTATTAGCAAAGACGCCAATGAGGCCTTCCATGCATTTAATATCTCAACAGGAATTTTAAAAGATAGAAAGTCCTACTACAATCAAATCCAAAATGTTTCAATTAATAATCAAGGCATGGATATTTCAAAGTGGTGCACATGGTTTCTTAATTTAGTTACTAACTGTATTAAACAATCAACATTAATGTTGAAAAAAACAATTTCTACAATTGCATTTATGAAATCTCTTGATCCAAACGAATTTAACTCAAGAGAAATGAGTATGTTATATAAGTTAACTGATGGCTCTTTTTTTGGAAAACTTACTACAGAGAAATGGATGAAAATAACCAAATGCTCAAATACAGTTGCCTTCAGAGACCTCCAGCATTTAGTTCAAAAAGGCTTTTTAGTCCCTTCCGGCGAAAGTGGAAGAAATACTGGCTACTATTTCAACAGTACAAAATTCAGTTTGTAGAACCTTTAGCAATTGTTCCATCTGTACATATAACAGTGTAGCCTTCAGTGTATTTGCCAGTATCATAATCCCAGCTTTTATTAGAATTCTCTACCAGAGCTTTCCATTGCTCCATAGTTCCTTTGTAGTCAATACTTGCCAGACTACTGCAATAAGCTAATGCGCCATCACCCATTTTTGTTACACTGCTAGGAATTGTTATCTTTGTTAGTTTTTTACAATTATTAAAAACATCTTTTGTAAGGATGGTAATACTTTCTGGTACAATTATCTCAGTAAGTTCATAACAACTAGCAAAAGCAGTAGTCTCTATGCTCGTCACACTAGATGGAATTGTTATCTTTTCAAGTTTTTCACAACTACCAAAAGAACGTACTCCAATATATGTTACACCATCAGGTATCACTATACTCGTAAGATTTGTGCAGCTATTAAAAGCCCAATTCTTTATATTTGTTATACTTGATGGTAGGGATACATCTGTTAGATTACTACAACCATTGAAAGCATCTTCTCCTATGTCTGTTACAGGCTTACCGTGGTACAGAGAAGGAATATTAACAGATGAAATAGTTTTATCATTACATTTTACAGAATATGAATCAGTGTTAGCCAAATAAGAATAATTCAAGCAACTTGGCTTCCAAATTGCATAAAGCGTCATATTCTCATAAACCTTAATAGATTCAGACTCAAAATAATATTTACCACTTTCGTCTGAAACTGTATTCCACACGTCAAAAGCATAGCCTTCCTTTGAAGTAGAATTACAAGAAGGAATAGTGAAAGTTTCACCTTCATTAACCTCAACTGCAGCAGGACCATCTCCCTCAGCACCATTAGCATCAAAAGTTACTGTATACTTTTTAATCTCAACCTCTGGCTTACAAGATACAAGACAAAGAGTAGCTAATACAACAACACAAAAAAACAAAACTTTTCTCATAAGATTACTCACTAAGACAGCAGAAATCCAAACCACTGCCAAATCTTTTCTAAAGATACTAATTTTGCTAAACATGGAGAAGTCCCTCAAATTTATTTAGAACGTGACCTAGCTTGCATTTTCGTGAAATTCAGAGTGTACTGCTAAATTACTAGATTCTAGGTTCACTAGGTTGGCTAGGAAACGACTAGGTGCACTAGGTTTTAGCTAGGTGATATGGGCATGAAAGCTCAAAATGAAGTGTAACTGTAGTGATTGTAGCCTATTTTGTAGTGACTGTGGTCAATGTAGCTGGTGTAGCCACTGTCGCAGGTGTAGCCACTGTCGCAGGTGTGGCCACTGTTGTCTAAACTGTGGTCAGTGTAGCAGGTGTGGCCAATGTAGCTGGTGTAGCCATTGTCGCAAGTGTGGCCACTGTTGTACTTGTAACGGTTGTCACCCACTAGCCGCCACATCTGCTTAAACCATTGAAATATTCTTTGAGCTTTATGAGATTTTAGTGTAGAATCTATTTGCTATGGATATGACCTTATTCCCCGCAGGAGTATGCGGACAAATTGATATACCAGGCTCTAAAAGTCAAACTATTAGAGCCCTACTAATTGGACTATTCGCTAAAGGTGTAAGTACTCTTCACAATCCTCTAGTTTCTAAAGACACAGAATCTTGTATACAGCTTTGCAAACAGCTAGGAGCAAAGATTTCCTGGCAGGATGATGGAAAAACTCTTGTAATAGACTCTACAAATATCATTGATGATGGAGCACTCTCTCTTGATTGCAATAATAGTGGAACCACATTATATCTTGCTAGTGCAATGTGTTGCACATTAGGAATTAGACTTACATTCAGAGGAGATGAGCAGTTAAGCAAACGTCCTATTGGTCCTCTTCTTAATAGCCTTAGAGAACTTGGTGCCACAGTTTATCCTCAAGATGCAATTAGTGCCCCATTTACACTTCAAGGACCACTAAGAGGTGGACAAACAGCCATTAAATGCATGACAAGCCAGTATTTATCGGCCCTTCTTCTTGCTTGTCCAATGGCGAGCGAAGATACTACAATTCAAGTTCCTCTGCTTAATGAGAAGCCATATGTAAACATGACTGAAGCATGGCTGAACAAACAGCATATAGGATTTCAAAGAGACGATAAAATGACCATCTTCAAAATTCCTGGGACTCAGCACTATATGCCATTTGAAGATACTATTAATGGAGACTTCTCTTCTGCATCATTCTTCTTTTGTGCAGCAGCTATAACAGGTGGAACAGTTACAGTTAATGGACTTGACCCAAACGATCCTCAAGGGGACAAAGGCATATTAAAAATTCTCTCTAAGATGGGATGCTTTGTAAATTGGCAAGGTGATTCTGTAACTGTTACTGGGCCAAATCGCCTAAGCGCAGGAGACTTTGATCTAAACGATATGCCAGATGCGCTCCCTGCACTTGCAATTACAGGCTGCTTTGCAACTGGTCCAGTTAGACTCTACAACACACCACAGGCACGCCTTAAAGAGACAGACAGGATTAAGGTTCTTGTAAACAATATCAACACACTTGGAGGTCAAGCACAGGAATTGGAAGATGGGCTTGTTGCTTATCCTATAGACAGATTCACTGCAACAGAGATTAATGGCTATGGAGACCATAGAATTGTAATGGCTATGGCTCTTGCATCATTAAAATGTACCAATAAGTTGACAATCCTAGGTTCAAGTGCTGCATCAATAACATTTCCAAGCTTTTTTGAGCTATTTGCAAGAGTATCGGTTCATTAATATAATGTAAAAAGAGCTTCCATGAGGTGATGACATGATGAGAATTATATATGAGGATGGACTTGAGGCCATTGCAAGTGAGATTGCAAAACGTCTGAATGGTGATGCAGTCAAGTTGGAAAATGCTCTTGAAGCACCCACAATCTTGGAAGAAGTTAACGAGATTGCACTGCTTTATTACAAGACAGATAAAGACATCTCAGATAAGATGGTCAAGTTGCTGAAGGAAGGCTTAGCAAGTATAGATCTTGCCGGATTAGACTACCTTGCTTCAATTTGTGTGTGTGAGACGCCTCAATATGCCCTTAAGGTAGTAGAGCGCTTATGTGCAAGATTTGGATGCCTACCAAGTTATAGCACAACACTTAATGCAAATTGCATGAATGATGAAGCCCTCTTGGACGCTCTTTGTAAAGATTTGTCATCTAGCGCTGTGAAGATTGCACAAGGAAGCTACTTTACTCGCCTTCACATTAAGCATTCCAAAGGTAGACTGTAAAAGTTAGGTACATTTAAAAATGAAGTCACAGAAAAACAACAACGGAAAGATACGCAAACCCATATATGCAAAAGAAGAGATGAGTCGCATTGTCAAATGGTTTTTTGGCTTGCCACTAATTTATGTAGCTTGGATTCTAGTTTCTCTTGTCATGCCAACTTATAGCACAGGCTACAGAATGGAGCTTCTACTTAACATTATGAGTTATTGTGCATTCATACTAATTGCTTTGGCCGTAATTAAATATTTCTTAAACTTTCCCATCTCTAAATTATTTGGCGAAAACGGACACTTGGATTTTAAAGGCCTTTTCATTGGTTTTTGTGCAATGTTTATCTCTGGTCTCGCCCTCTCATTCATTAACATGAAGCTACATCCATCCCAGTTTTCTTACACACTCTCTAGTAGTGACTGGGTCTTGGATTGGCTTCTAGCTTTAGGCCTAGTCATTGTAGCTGCACTTTTGGAAGAACTCCTTACCCGTGCATATATTGCATATTTTTTAACCGATACAATGGAAACACGTCCACGCCAGATTTTGATTTACTGCCTTGCATCTGCACTACTATTTACAATTGCACACTTTTCCAACCCAGAGGTGGCCGGTAGTGGCGCATTCTATGCCATGGGCTTTTATTTCATGATGGGCTTTACACTTATGCTTATCACGCTCAAAACACACAGCATTGGCGCAGCCCTAGGAATCCACATTGCAAACAACCTAATAAATGCATGGTTTTTCACATATACTGACGCAGCTGTCACTACAAATGCACTATTCACACAAACCGATAATTCTGGCCCCATGCTCTTGGTACAGGCCGCTATTTGTCTTGTAATTTGCGTTCTTGCTTTGCTGGGGCCTCAAAGTTCTAAGACTAGGTCATCTTCTCTCAAATAACAAACATAAGAGTGAATAGTTTTATTTGGATAAATACTCTGTACAGCTTTTATATACTGTCCAAGTTGATATTTATGATCTTCTTTGGCGTACGATGCGTCTGTCTTAAAATCAATAAGGTAAACATTATTTTTATCTAGAGCTAAAAGATCAATAACACCATCAATGTAATTTATACCGTTAAAAAGCAAAAAGTGCTTTTCAGACATCAAAGTCATGTCTTTTATTTGGTCATAGAGTTTACCTTTTAGGAAATTTGAGGCTAGTTGATTTGCACAGCTAACAAGTATTTTTTGTTGTTCACCTGTAAAGTTTTCATTTGCCAACAATTCTTCAATATGAGAAGAGATGTGTTCCTGTTGGCCTTTTAGGTTGTCTTCAAGTATCTTATGAGTCAATGTTCCAAAGCCTGTTGCAAAGTTATGACTTTCAATGATAGCATCACATTCCAGTTTAGGCAGAAATACTCTAGTATTATTGCGGTTTTGGGCCATTGTTTGTTTTTCTTGAGCATCTTCTGAATGAGTAACAGAAAGCCGTGGAATACTAGGTGTTAACTTTGTAATAGTTGCACAGTCAAAGAGCTGTTTAAAATACTCTTTGCTCTTATCTTGCGTTGCTTTGTTGATGTCATTTTGAGGCTTTATACTAAGCTCTTCATAGTTTTTTAAATCTTTGTTTGTGTTTCTTATAGCATCTAACAAATAAGCCATTAAACTATTTAATTGATTGTTCTTTACAGTACAAGTTAAATCTGATCCACTGAAAATAAGATGATATCTTGCGCGCGTTGCTGCAACATAAAGAATACGTTTTGCTTCTGCATTATCTAGTGCAGTCTCTTTAGCTTTATGTAATTCAAAAATAGGATTTATTAGTTTTTGACCATTGTTTGACACATAGCGAACTGCCAGTCTGTGTTTTTCCTTGTCAGCATAAATCTCTGATTGAAAACCGCCTGGTGTTCTTGCTCCAGAATTCATATCTGCAACAATAACAACCTTAAATGCCAAGCCTTTAGACTTGTGAATTGTCATTATTTGCACACCATCTATTTTTTCTTTAAAAACTGAGTCTATTTCAATTTTGTCTGTAGAATTTAATAAAGGCCTAAGATAATCCAAGAAAGCAACCAAAGACTCCCCTCTTTTATCGTATTTTACAGCAATTGAATAAAGATAATCAAAATCATCCATGTAAGTCCGGTTGAGACTTTTAGAAATCATGTAATCTCTATATCCCATGTCAAACCATAGAAAATCTAACATCTTGCATATTGAACCTGTTGCAATGACTTGTTTAAGGTCTGCAAGATTATCTTCTTTCTCTGGGAGCTCTTCCTTCAAAATCTGTTCAATTTCATTATCTTTAAGCGAGCAAAATGGAGATTTCAGATAGGCGGCAAAACTTATATTATCATAAGGAAAAACACAGTATTGAAGAACATTGTAAAAATCATTTACTAGATTTCCTTTCATTAAAGATCTAGCTTCTGTAACAGTATAAGGGACTCCTTGCTCTGTTAAAGCTTGTTCAAAAAAAGCTTGATGAGAACCAACTTTAAGCAATAAACCAATCTCGTTGTAATGTGGAGCTCTTAATACAGGATTGCCAGATTGATCTTTTAAACTATCATCTGGAACTAAGAATCTACTATTTAACGAACACATTTCTTTAATAAAAGAAGCTACAACCTGTGCTTCAGTTTTACAGTCCACTTTAGCTTTATTTGAATCCTCTGGAATTTCCGGATGCAAGAAAACAATTCTGCTTTCTAGGCCTAAAGTAGCAGGTCTTGTTTCTAAGTCTTCATATTGAGCCTCATATTCTTCACAGCAAGTAGTAGATCTTGGCATTATGTGCTCAGGAAATATAGTATTACAAAAATCAATTATTGCAGGCTCACTTCTCCAGTTTCTATTTAGTTTTATTGGCTCAGAACACAAATCCCTACAAAGTCTCTTAAAGACAGTAACATCTGCACCGCGAAACTTATAAATACTCTGTTTTTCATCTCCAACAAGGAAAATTTTGTTTGGACAAAGGTTTTCTTTAACAGGAATTCCCTCTTCATCACAAATATGAGAATCCTGTTTTTCACTAAGAAGATATAGGAGCTTTCTATAATCATCATTGTTATCTTGAAACTCATCAATCATGATGTTGTCAAACTTTGCTTTATAATAATCTCTAATTTCACTATTTTCTTTTAGAATCTTAATTGCAAGTTGCATTACATCAACAAATGCCAATACACCAGCTGCACGTTTTGCATTAAAGATTTCAGTTTCATATTCCTGTATTAATTTGTAGAGACTTTCTAAAGAAGAAAGATTTTCTTTTTCAAGTGCTGCATAAGTTAATTCCAAGGCATCCCTATTATCTTTTCTACCTAAGTTACTTTTTTCTAGATTTTCTTTTGCTTCATTAAGCTCCTGTTTCACAAAATCAAGACAATCTTGAATATTATCAAAGTGATTTGCAATATTTAAAAATTTATAAGCAATATCTCTGAATATTTCTTCAATATTATCAACACTTAAATAAGTATGAAGCAGTCTTACAGCTGAATCTTTGCTGTGTCTTTCTAATAGTTTATCCACAATTGTATTGGACATCTGCTGAAAATCATCGTCATCTTGAATTCTAAAATCTACAGGCACGCCCTGATGTACAGCATCTTTTCGAACAATTTCGGAGCAGAAACTATCAACAGTTGCAATTGTGACTTCAGAAAACTTCTTCATGGCTGCACTGCTTACAAGACCTTCCTCATGTCCTTTTTGTAGAAGTTCGTAAATCCTGCCTTTCATCTCAGCGGTGGCCTTTTTTGTAAATGTAATAGTTAAAATTCGTTCAGGAGATATTCCTTGGGCCACCATTCGTAAGAATCTGTAAGAAAGAACAGTTGTTTTACCAGAGCCCGCACCAGCTGCAACAACACAGTTTTTTGTTTCCATTACAGCCTTTCCTTGAACAGTTAGATTTCCACTATCATCAATCAGCGTCATTTTGTTTTTTTTACAAAAATCATAAAATTTTGTGTTCATACTGTTTGAAAACCTCCTCTGCAAAGATTAAAGAAAGGACAATTATCACATGCCCCGTTAACAGGATTTGGTGCAAAATTGTGTTCTTGTATAATTTTGACTAAATTAGAAACCCTTTTATTATAGTTTTCTTCAACAAACTCATCTGTTCCACCTTTAGCTTCTGGTATTAAACAACTTGTATCGTAGAAGAAATTCTTCAAATCCTTTCTCTTTCCAAATCTAGGCCAAACAAAGTAAAACTTACCATCTTCAAAAGAATAGAATGCTCCTATCTCTGGTCTTTTCCCATAATTTGGATCTTGCTCAAGCATCTTAGAATAAATTGCAACCTGAAGATTAACTTTATCTAAAGAAGAACCATGATGGCTTGAAGCATCTTTCTTTAAGTCAATTACAGCTAAAGATCCATCACTATCTTCCAATATACAATCCATTCTACCTTCAAATCTAATTGGACCAACATCTAAAGACGGTGCAGTATACTCTGTTGCCTTAAAGTTCATAGTTCCAAGATAAACTTGAGTTGATTCATCAGTATTCTCTTTAGTTTTTTCTGTTTCTTCAACACAATCTAATATTAAGGGAAGAATCTTTGAGTATTTGTTTCTAACATATTGAAGATGAACACTGTCTGTGGCTCTTGCTGTGTTTTCATACTTTGTAATTTCTTGTCTAAATATTTCTTGAAGTCTTTCTGTTCTTATAGATTCAATTGAACCAGCTTCTTTTAAGGCCTTTTGCAGTGTTGAATGAAGCAAATTACCAATTTGGGCTGCATCTGCCATATTAGGCTCAAAATCCAAATTCTTTAAACCAAGAACGCAGTATGCATACCCCTTATAAGGACAAGATTCAAATTCTTTCACTCTTGAAACACTCATTCTAAACGGAGTTTCTACTGGAGCAAAAATTAACTCATTATTGAACTTAAGTTCGTTCTCATATGCTTTATCAAAGCAATCTTTCTGTTTCTGAGTTATGGAAAAATTGCTGTTTGTGGCATTCTCTTCTCCTTCCCAGATCTTTAATTCTTTTGCAAACGAATCTTGTTCAATAGTTTTTATCTTTTCAATTCTATCATTTTTGAGAAAAATTGTTGGAACTACATCAGCTCCAGAAAAGCCCTCTTCTACAGAGGAAACCCAAAAATAGCCTTCTTTGAGTGTCTGACTGTAAAGATTAATTACAGAATCTTCCAAAGCCTTAACATTTTCCATTGTTTTTGCTTTATCCAATGGCAAAAATGGATAAGGGTTTCTAAACACTTTTGAATTGGATTCTGTTAGTCCCAACACAAAATGATATCTTATTGCAAGTCCTGCAGAAACTGGATATTTGTAAACATTAATATTGTCTTTGCCTGTATTTGGTCTATAAGTTTTATCTTTAAGAATATCAACATATAAACCAAAAAGACTTCCGCTTGAATCAAGATCAACCTCACCTGCATGGGCTGAAAGATTGTCTAATTCTCTCTCACATGAGCCAAAAATACGTGCATTCTCAGCTTTTACGCTATTGTCTTGTTCTTCCTTATTTGTCCATGAGTTCTCGCCAAATAAATCTTTTACAAGAATCATAACATTATCTTTGAGCTTTAATGGATCCTTACAATCTACAACTGCCTTAATGCCTACCTCTATTTCAGAAAGTCTTTGAACCTCTTTTTCAGCTCCTATTTTCTTTAACTTTTTAATCCAATTTGATAAAGGACCATCTTTACATTTACAATCAATTGCTTTTTGAATAATGCTAACCAAGAGCTCTCTATCCTTGTAAGGAAATTGAGGATCTAAAAGCAATGCTTTCATACTACTGAAGCTGTAGCTTTCAGCTTTGACTCTTAAAAGAGCACAAAAGAACGCTCCTGGAGTGTATGATGAAAGTGCTTGAGCATTGTTAAAGGTAAGCGTAATGTCTCGCTTTTGGGCTTCTTGGTCTAGATATGGTTTGTATGTATCAAAATCGGAACATGAAATAGCTATATCGTTGAGAGGAGTGCCGGTTGAAAGTAGTGCATGAACCTTACGTATACAGGCACGAATTTCTGCCAACGAATTAGTGAAAAGTTTGAGATGTAGACTGTCTTCATTGGAAACTACATCAATCCGGTTACAAACTTCAAGTGCCTTTATGACATAAGCATTTGAGAATGTTTCTGGGTAAACTAGCGTATAGTTGCAAGCTTTAGTACCATCATTAGCAATAGCTGTAAAGTCAGGCTCATAAAGTGCTAAATCATACAGACCATGCTTGTCTAAATACGCTTGATAGGAAGGGACAAGCAATTTCAAGTCATCAAGCATTTCCTTGGGCGCATCCTGTTTTATGCTGTCCATAATTTGCATTGTGCTCAAGTCAAAAGCCTTACACATCTTTGACAATGCTTTGGCAATACTTCTCATGTATGCGGGCTTACTGCATGGATAATTAATGTCACAGTAATAATTCAGTCTCTGCATTGCATTCTGCGTTTTAAAAAAATGCTGAACAAATAATAGTCTATCTGTAAAAACTGCTCTTGTAAGATTTTTTGGATATTCAGTAAATTTTTCGCTAAATGTATCCCAAGAGATGACACTGTCACTAAAAATGGCTTTACTTGGATACTTTCGTGCACATGACTCCAAATAGCTACGAGCCACAATTTCAGAAGAAAACACATATGTAATATTTTCTTCACTTGCACTAGAAAGCAAATCCACCATTCTATCTATTGAATTCATGTGCCACCTCTTTGCTTTCAATTATATTAAACAACTGCCCCACTGGCTACAGTTTGGAACCATCTGAAATCGTTTACTTGTAACACTCGCCACACCCACTACACCCACTACACTGGCCACAGTTTGGACTACACTGGCCACACCTGCTACACCGGCCACACCCACTACACCCACTACACTGGCCACACCTGCTACACCGGCTACAGTTTGGACTACACTGGCTACACGCACAACATTTGTAAAGTTTGAGCAAAGTTTTTACAAAATGAGCTGTGTTCTATTTCTGCCCTATTGCATATTTTGTAAGTCTTTTTCATTGAGGTCTTGACCTTTTACACTGAAAATCACGATAATGTGGCTCGTAATTACAAATAGTCCCTAACAGAGGGACATAAGGAGTTCTGCAGTGCCTTGTGGAAGAAAAAGAAAAAAGCATAAGATTGCTACCCATAAAAGGAAGAAGAAGCTCAGAATGATGAGACATAAGAAGAAGTAATAGAGACTTCCTTCTTCGCAATCTAGAAACCCGTTGGTCGCTCCAGCGGGTTTTTTCTTTCTTGGTCTTTGCACCGTACACTGCGTTGTTGCGCTTGGGCCGTACCTGCAAAAAGAATAAAAAGTGTAATAATACGGATACATTACGTTACCATGATAACATTTTCATTAAAAAGAGAACAAAACCTACTTGAGTAAAAATTTAAACTATGCTTTATTAAGTGCCATGGAAATTAGACTAGAAAATCTTAAAAAGGAATATGCAGACATTCACGCAGTAAATGGCGTGAGTCTTCACATACCTTCAAACAAGATTTGTGGCATAATAGGTCGTTCAGGAGCAGGCAAAAGTACACTTGTAAGACTTATCAGCCTTCTAGAAGCTCCAGATGAAGGAGAAGTTTACTACGACAACGAAAGAGTAGACAACCTTCCAAAGAAAGAGCTCATTCAAAGAAGAAGAAGGATTGGAATGATTTTTCAAAACTTCAACCTCTTCTCTTCTAGAACAGCAGGCAAAAACGTAGCCTACCCAATGGAAATTTGCGGATATGAAAAGTCCAAGATTAATGCAAGAGTTAAGGAACTTCTTGAGGTAGTAGGACTTTCAGATAAAGAGAATGCACCAATTTCAACACTAAGTGGTGGACAGAAACAGAGAATTGCAATAGCAAGAGCACTGGCCTGTGGACCAGAAGTTCTTTTTTGCGATGAAGCCACCAGTGCACTTGACCCACAAACAACACGCGCAATCTTGGAGTTAATCAAAGATATTCAAAAACGCATGAACCTCACAGTAGTCATGATTACGCACCAGATGGAGGTTGTACGTGACGCCTGTGACGTAGTTGCAGTACTTGATGAAGGCAAAATAGTAGAAAAAGGCACCGTCAAAGAACTCTTCGCCCACCCCAAAACGGACGTAGCCAAAGATTTCCTTTCACACCTTTCCACTGTAGACACAGACAGAAGCTCAATGGTCTTTTGGTCAAACATCCCAGGACGTTTCATTTTGCGTTTCAGAGATGGCAAGGCTGATAGCCCTGTAATTTCTGAACTTGCAAGAAAGTACGGTGTTGTTTTTAACATTAGAGGTGGTGGCATACAGCACGTTGGTGGAGAGGATTTTGGAACTCTCATTTGTGATATAGCAGGAGAACCAGACTTGGTAGAAAAAGCAATAGAAGAAATCAAAGACCAAGGAATTGTAGTTGAGGAGGCAAAAGCATGACACAAGCCATATGGAACCTCATATTACAATCCACAAAAGAAACCTTGATTATGGTTTTCTTCTCCACTATTTTTTCAATAGTATTAGGCTTACCACTTGGAATATTGCTTTGCATCTCACGTCCAGAAATCCAAGGCGGATTAAGACCAAGACCAATACTTTACAACATACTGGATAAGATAGTTAATGTACTTAGATCTTTTCCGTTTATCATATTGATGGTAGTTTTATTCCCACTTTCTAGAATCTTGGTGGGAACAACAATTGGTACAAAAGCAACAATTGTTCCGTTGTCTATAGTTGCAACACCATTTGTTGCACGAGTGATTGAGTCATCACTTAAGGAGGTGGATACGGGGGTCGTTCAGGCCGCCCGCTCCATGGGTTCAACAAATGGACAAATAATCTTGAAAGTTCTGATTCCAGAGGCATTACCATCGTTAGTTTCAGACGTAACCCTTACCATAATAAACCTTATTGGATATTCAGCCATGGCAGGAGCAATTGGTGGTGGTGGACTTGGTGATTTGGCCATTAGATACGGATACCAAAGATCAAGAACAGACGTGCTGATTGTAGCTGTTGTAATCACCCTTGTTCTTGTTGAACTAATACAATTTGTAGGAAATAAAATCAGCGCAACAATAGCCTCTAAACGCTGATAACTAGCAGAAAATATAAAATCAATAAAATATTAGGACATTGTTAAAAGAACAATGCCAAGGAGTATAATATGAAAAAAACAGTTTTAGTTATTCTTTTATGCCTTATTGCAACCTTTGCATTTGCAAGTGGAAGCTCAGAAAAGAAAGCAGATTCAAAGACAATTCGTGTTGGTGCTACAGCAGTTCCACATGCTGAGATGCTTGCTCTTGTTGTAGATGACATGGCTTCTCTTGGATACACACTTGAGATCACAGAGTTCACAGACTATATAACACCAAACACAGCAGTTGAAGATGACCAACTTGATGCTAACTTCTTCCAGCACATCCCATATCTTGAAACATTCAATCAGGAACATGGAACTCATCTTGTAAATGCTGGTGGCATTCACATTGAGCCAATGGCATTGTATTCAAAAAAATACAGCAAAGTTGAAGACATTCCAGCCGGTGCAACAATAGCAATTCCAAACGATACCACAAACGAAGGTAGAGCTCTACTTCTTCTTGAGTCAGCAGGTCTTATTGAGTTGAATGATGCAGTTGGTATTAGCGCAACACCACTTGATATTACAAGCAATCCTAACGGCTACAAATTTGTTGAAATTGAAGCTGCTTCTCTTCCAAGAACAATTGAAGATGTAGATGCAGCAGTTATCAATGGAAACTATGCAATTCCTGCAGGTTTCAGCGCACGAAATGATGGCCTTGTTGTTGAAGGTGCAGATAGCCCATATGTAAACATTATTGCAGTCAAGGAAGGAAACGAAAACAATGAAGCAGTCAAAGCTCTTGTAAAATGCCTTCAGAGCCAAGAAGTAAAAGACTGGGTCAGCGAAAACTATCCAAATGGTGAGGTTGTAGTAGTTTTCTAAAGGAAATTCTCTAAAGGTTTTTTAAGAACCTCACAAAAGCAAAAAAAGGACTGTTGCAGAAGTCAAAAGACTAAGCAACAGTCTTTTTTTATGATAAACACTTCCACTTATACGCCCAGAATTTTCAGCCAATGTCGGAATTTGCAAAATTTGCTTTGTTTTAGACATAAAATGTACATATTTCAGCAAAACTGCTGAAATAATGACATTCTTGAGTTTTTTTTCAAGAAATTCCATCTAAAGTTTATTCAAGTCTCTGTTTCTATGCCTCATGCTTTACAAGCTTTTTGCAAAACATCATTCATTTTTCAAAATACTCTGACAGTGGTTCAAAAACCTCTTTAAGATCATCAAAGTGTAATGTGCAATAGTCATCCAAGTTTGTGCTTTGATTGTTAACTATAACCAAATTTGCTCCACTGCGTTTTGCTATCACTGGAAATGATGCAGCAGGCTGAACTACTAGAGAAGAACCAAGAATCACACATAAATCGGTCTTATAGAAGTCATGCCATGCACAGTTGAGTACGTGCTCGTTTAAGCTTTCTTCATAGAAGATAATATCTGGTTTTATAACACCACCGCATTTGGTGCAATGTGGAACTTGGTCTGCGCGTACAATTGGGGCAATTTGGTTATATGTGTAGCTGGCTTTACAGCGTGTACAGTGGTGAACAAGTGGGCTGCCGTGTACCTCATAGACATTCTTGGAGCCAGCTCGTTGGTGTAGCATGTCTATGTTTTGGGTGTATAGGGCTTTCAAGTATCCTTTTTGCTCAAGCAAGGCTAAACATTTATGAACAACGTTTGGCTGATAGTCTTCTAGATGATACCAAACATCTTTTGCCCATTTGTAGAAGATTTCAGGGTTCTTTCTGAAAAAAGTCAAAGAGATAATTTCTTCTACATCCATGCCATGCCAAGGGTCTGTGTAAACTCCATGTGGACCTCTAAAATCTGGAATATTACTTAAGGTTGAAACGCCTGCACCAGTGAAAACTGTCATGTAA
>CAVEGR010000004.1:0-3084 GCA_963615565.1 Phocaeicola massiliensis
ACCGAAGACTCTCTTGAAAACCTCAAATCGTCGCTCAATACAGCTTATCAGAAGCTTGGTGAAGATATAGCTACTTGGCTTACTGATGGGATTAAAAACGGTAGTGAATATACTATAACAGACGCTATTGCAGATTTTCTTAACGCTACAAAGCTTTATAACTCGCTTGGTAATCAGATTGAAGGAATTGAAGTAACAGAAACTCCCGCAACGACTCAAGACGCTGGAACTAGTACTAGCACAGATACTAGTGACCACGAGGAAAAAGTTTCTTTGTTGCAGAAAGCATGGGAATGGCTTGGCGGAACTATAGGAGACACAGAAAAGACAGGTTTTGACGCCGTTAATGCTATTTATGAACAGTTTGGAAACTTGAACGGATACATTACTCAGGCAATCTCCAACAGCTACGACTCTCAGATATCTGCACTTGAAGAGGCTCGTGACAATGCCAAGAAATACAACGAATTATCTATTGAAGAAGAAAAAGATTACGACGCGAAAATAAAAGCACTCAAGAAAGAGCAGTTTGAAAAGCAGAAGAAAGCCAACATAGCAACTGCTGTCATGGACGGAGCCCTTGCAATAATGAATATCATTAAAGAATGGGCTGGGAACCTTCCTATGCAGGTTGCTTTGTCAGCTATAGCAGGTGCAACAACAGTTGCTCAGGTAGCTTCGATTTCTTCGCAACAATCAGGCTATGAAAGTGGTGGTTTAATCGGCGGACACGGCTATACAGGCGACAAACAGCAAATTTGGGCAAACGCAGGCGAACTTATCTTAAATAGGGCTCAACAACGTGCCATTGCCGACCAACTCTCTTACGGTGGTAATACGACCGTAATACAAGTGGAATTCAGTGGTAACGTCTTTGGTGACCAACAGACCATTGCAGAGTATGTTTATGACGCTATAAAGACAGCACAATCACAAGGAGAATTAAGGGCATGGTAACAGTAAATATATATCTCTCGACAGTAGAAAGACTTAAAGCAAATATTGACGATTATGATACAAACTTCTCTGGCGGTAATCTTGCAAGGTTTACAAAGATAGTTGAAAAAGATAGCTATAAAATCTCTTATGGCTTTTCTTATGGCTCAACTCCAAAGACATCAACCTTTGCTTGTAAACTCTCTGCTGAGCCTTACTATATCAAAGCGTTTGAAGCATACGACGCAATTAAAGTGTCTAAAGTTACAGACGGAACAGAAACAACCGTCTTTTTAGGGTGTAGACCTACAATCAAAAGAACCTACGAAACAAGAGATTGGTGGAGCGAAACAATCACTTTCAATGACTATTCTAAGGACCTTGCAGAACTTGTGTTTCATGAAAAAGAAACTGTTACTCATGAAGACGGAACAACAGAAGATGTAGACTGGACTTGGCTCATAAACGAAAACGACGGCTACAAGGTTTGTGACCCTTCTGACACGGCACACAGTCTTGTGCATTATCTTTTTAATACATATGTGAACAAGGAAAGAGAAGCTCTGCCTTTTACACTGCATTGTTCTTTCTCCAATACAACCGTTGTTCCTTATCTCCTTATTAAGGGAGAGGATAAGGTTCTGGATGTATGGCAAGACCTTTTAAAACAACAAGGGCTTGCTTACTACATCAACGGTTTAGACTTCTATGTCTTGGACATACTCGAAGATGTGACAACAAAAGCCATCACAATAAATAGCATTGAATGCAAAGCGACCGCTAACGAAAAACCTTATATTGAGCACACAATTCCTGCTCTAAGAGTTCCAGTTAAAGAAACTTATATAAACCAAACTCTATATGAAAGCGGGAAAACTTATGTTAAAGTTGGTGATTGGTTTCCTTCTGAAAATACTCCTTGTTATGCTACACCTTCTTTTGAAACTTCAGGCGATAATGTAAAAGTAGCTCGTTATTTCAACGTCAAATGGGATTTCAACACCCTGCTTTGGAACGAAGAAGGCTGTTGGTTGTACCTCTACAACGGCAAGACAAAAGTAAAGAAGACGAACAAATACGGACAAGCTCCATGCTCAGGAACCCTCTCAGGAGATAGACTAAAGTATTGCGTTAAGGCTACAGGTTTGGTTGTCAAGAAGTACTTTACGCTTACCATGAAAGGCGACGTTGATATACTCAATTATAAATTTCTCTTGAAACCTCCAACGAACGCCCTATACTCAGGAGACGAAGAAAAGCCAGCTTATGTCTTTACAGAAGCAGAAGGCAATCGATACATGAGTGCTCTTCTCTATGCTCGTGAAATGGAAAGTAAAACATACAGTTTCTATAGCACACAAGACTTACCTTTGAACTCGATATGTATTCTTTCTCACATCTCAGAAGCAAGCGATTATATCCGTATCACGGACAAGCAAGACACGCTAGACGCTTTTGGTGGCTACAACTACTCTGCTACGGTTTATTCAGGACAACAAGTAACAGCAGATAGTTCGTATATATCTCCTAGCACCAACGTGCCAAACGTAAGCCAAGACTTCAACTTCTCTGTTTCTCGTTCTCTTGTGGTTTGTGACAGCAAAGGTACGCCACTTGATACTTCTGCTATTACAGCTAGAATAAGCCTTCTCAAGTATTATGCTATCCCTCAACTTTTTGTAGACGGAACAGAAGTTGAACTTGTACAAGACACAGAAACAGTAGAAGGAGAAACTGTACTTTTAGACAGCTGGTACTATGAGATTCCTGTAACAGAGATTGGTACAACGTCAACGCTCAAGGCTCAACTTGGCGACATGGTCAAGTATATCTCCATTGGAAAGGTAAATAACGGTTCTGTTGGCTCGAATGGGTGGTCACAAGCAACTGTTAATCTTTATAAGCGTTCTAGTACAGAGCAAACAGCATACGACGGAGAGAAGCTTGTGTATCAGTTCTCGACAGCAGGACTTACAGGAAATACAGGCTCATGGCAACGCACCGTTCCAAGTGGTTCTGAAAAGTTATGGGTTATCTCAGCTTCTGCATTCGCTCAAAGCACATCAGACGATATAGAAATTAGCGACTGGACAACTCCTGCCGTCTTAAGCGAAAACGGAACAATAGGACAAGACGGATATACAGTCA
>CAVEGR010000004.1:3094-7603 GCA_963615565.1 Phocaeicola massiliensis
GTCATGACCGTTATTTTGTATCAAAGAAGCAAGACATCGCCTGCAACTCCAACTGCAACTGCAACTTATAATTTTAAAACTAACACGATTACTGGTGTGTCTCCTTGGCATAATCATCTTTTGGAAGGAACAGACCCTGTTTGGGTAACTACTGCTACAGCCTCAACACGAAACTCTGTGGAAGACGCTATAGAACCGTCTGAGTGGTCTACACCTCAAATCCTTGCTCAGAACGGTGAAAAAGGAGATAAGGGTGACCAAGGCATACAAGGCGAACAAGGCATACAGGGCGAGAAAGGAGACAAGGGTGACACAGGAGCAAAAGGCGAAACTGGTGCACAAGGCCCTCAGGGAGAAAAAGGAGAAACTGGTGCTAAAGGAGATACTGGAGCAACTGGAGTCGGTATTTCGGCAATAGTGGAATATTATGCTGTATCTTCCTCTAATTCGACTGCTCCATCATCATGGAATACTTCTGTTCCTACTTTAACTGAAACAAACAAATATTTATGGAACTATGAGATTATCACATTTACAGATTCAACTAAGAAAGAAACAGCCAAGAGAGTCATAGGTGTTTATGGAGATAAAGGAGCAAAAGGAGCTACAGGCTCACAAGGTCCACAAGGAGAAAAAGGGGGAAAAGGAGATACTGGAGCACAAGGGCCTCAGGGTATTCAAGGTGAGACTGGAGCAACTGGCAATGGAATATCTAGTATCGTTAATTATTATTTAGCTTCATCTGCATCTTCTGGTGTTACTATATCTACTAGCGGATGGACTACCACTGTTCAAAGCGTGACATCAACTAAAAAATATCTTTGGAATTATGAAAAAATAACGTATACAAATTCCAACTACATTACTTCTACGCCATGCATTATCGGTGTCTATGGAGACAAGGGCGATAGTGGAGCAACTGGTGCTCAAGGTCCACAGGGCGAAAAAGGAGATACTGGAGCAACTGGTGCTCAAGGTCCACAGGGTGAAAAAGGCGACCCTGCAAGAACTTATATTACTCTTACTAGTGGCTATGACCTTAATTCTTGTTCGGCAAAAGACACTGTTTATGTTTCATCTTCTACAAGTGTATGTAATTCGCTGTTAAATAAACCGACTACCTTTGTAGCAGGAGAAGTAAGAGTTGAAGTAGAATGGTGTGGCTCCAATTCTTACTTTATTCAATATCTTTATTGTAAGTCAGGAGCAACGACTAAGTACTATTCAAGAGCTTATTCTACTGGCACTTGGGGTACTTGGATTGAACTAGGAACAAAAGGAGAAACTGGGGATACGGGAGCAGACGGTAAAAGCATGGTTGTTGCTCCGCTTTCGTATACTAATGGATACAATACTGGCTATACGGAGAGCAAGATTCAATCGCAAATTACTAATGGCTCGTCAGATTCATATGCTTGTTCTTCAACTAGTGGAATTAAAGTTGGCGATATTGCTCTTTGCAAGAATTTAACGTCTGATACTAAACGTTTTACCTATGTAATGCTTAAAGTAACTTCGGTAAGCTCGTCATTAATCTCTGGAACAGTAATAGGACAAACAACAGGAAAAGACGGAAATTCAAATGAATATTTAGGTTCTGTTACTTCTCTTCCTACATCTGCACTGTCTCGTACAGACCTCGTTACAGGAGATTGTTGTGTATATAAGGGAGCAGTATATATTTACAACGCATCTTCTTGGCAGAAATCCACTGAGTCTACGCTCGACAAGTCCAAGATAGCATATGCCCTTGCACTCGGGATGAAAGACATTCTATCTACTATAAACAGTGATACAATAACCTCTACAGAATATGCTTACTTTAAGAACATAATAACCAACGTTGTTTCGGCTAATTACATCGGAGCAAAAACTATTGAACTGCAAGAAGGCGGTTTATTAAAAAGTCAAAACTTTAATCCTACTAGTAGCGACAAGGGGTTTCAACTGGATACAGACGGCACCTTTCAAGCCAATGAAGCAATCTTAAAAAATGTAAAGATTACAGATGGCACACTGCTTGCGAAAGCCTTAAAAACAGTTAATGAAGATACAAGCGGTTCTTGGTGTGCAACAGGTGGTTTCCCAACTGAGAACGGAAAATGGAGCGGTTCCTTAAAAATCATAAAACCGGGAGAAGCAAGTTCGACAACAATCGGAACTTTTTCCACAACTCAAGCTTGTTATTTTGAAGCAAAAGACTGGGCACAATGGATGCTTGATAATGTCCCAGTAGACAATTCAGGCTTTACTAAACTCACTGGCACCTTTGATGGTTATGGTGTTTACGCTCAACGCTTTAGCGAAGATTATTGGGCAGTAGATGCTACGTATACTTTATCAAGCCAACCGACAGGCAGTATAAAAACGAAAGAATGGACAATTGACTGTGGGAAATACTATAAGAAGCTACAAGTGAAATTTTCTTTTGCCACCAGATACATTTTATCGCTTTGGGATACGATAGAGTTATATGTTGATGGAGAATTGAAATGTAATGATATTATAGATTTAGTGGATACTTCTAGTGTTTCTTATACTTATAGCGTAGGTGAAGTATCTCCGAATACGCACACAATCAAGATTATATACAAGGAGGGGCCTGCTGAAACTCGAACTTTTTCTTTTACAGTTACTACTGAATCCTCTGTCACAGAAGTCTACAAGAATAGTATTTATGAGAATGTCAGCCAAGTTTCGTCTAATAACATTATGCTTCGACTTTATAGTGGTACTGATGACAGCATAGTGTTTAATGGAGGTTCTGCAAGCACTCAACTCTATACCTGTTATATAAATTGTTCGCCTAATCCTAGTTCAAGCCGACTTATCTATTTTACTGCTTTTTCTTATCTCTCACTCTTTTCTACTTCAGCAACAAATCTTTCTTATGGCTCTAGCAGTCTTAAATGTGGAAGTGGAATAACAGGGTGGACTGTAACGAGGTATGCACAATTTACAGGACTGTGGGAGACAGGTTCTGCAAATAGCTCAGGTACCATAGTATGGAATACAAAGCCAACTAGAAAAGCCCCTTGTATGTATAGAGTAACTAATGTTTTTATAGATGGAGTACTTAATACTAAGAGCTTTACTATGGTTTGGACAAATGGGACTTTGAATTTCTATTCTGAAGATGGTGAAATAAATATTTCCTTGTCAACATCAAGATATTACACATCTCTTCCCAGTATCTCATACTGTGAAATCTCAGAAAATAAAGGAAGTTATGTTGCTGGTCTTTATCCTTTGGAAGCGGGAGTTTCTGACATAGGGGCAATCAATCAAGTTTTTAATTCTGCATATATCAACTATATATATGGGAAACTTGCAGGTGACGTTACAGGAAACGTGCAAGGTAATTTAACTGGAGATGTAACTGGCAATCTCACTGGCAACGTTAACTCTGCAGGCACATCTAACGTTGTGTATGGTGCAGTTTTTAACTAGGGGGGAGTATGGCAAATAGTGGAGATTATATAACCAAAGCTAATTTCCCGACTTCTTGGGCAGTTAGTTATGAAGACAATACAACTAAAAATAGTACAACACCCGAATGGTACTATATATCCTGTTCTTCTTTTGGTGTAAGGTGCAATGTAGACTATAATTTATGGAGTACGCCAAAACAGATTATTACGTGTTGGTATTACAATTGGGGAACTTCTACATGGACACAGTTGTTTTACAAGAACTGTGTGAGTTATAGCACAGGACAGACTTTAAAGTTCTATCACAACTATGACGGAACACTAGATGCGTCTTTTAATTATGTCGATACTGAGGAGAGTGCGAAGGCTTCTCTTTTCAAATTCAGGGTGGAAAGAAACACTGGTAATGGAAGCACGAAATCTTGGTTTAGGGCATGGCTTGGTGGAGCTGGTACTATGACCGCAGACAACTATAACAACTACCTGAAAGGCAAGCCGATAATATCTAACGGAATCCTTGGCTCTGGCTCTGAGTGTTTCGTATGGTATGGGGGCAGAAGCTCAGATGCTCCAGACGGCACTGCAATAAGCAAGTTCAACCCTGCAAATAACAGAGGTTCTTTGATTTTAGCAACATACGCATATAATTGTGTACCTAAGTGGTACTAAGGAGATTTTTATGGGCTTTAAGGCGAATTTATCAAAATCATCAAATGTGATGGGGATTGACTGGCAAGATGCTTACTGGAATATCTCATCTATTAGAATTGACAGTAACGCACAAGCAGTAGTTGTAGAACTTTGTGCATATCCAACAAAGGAAGCTATGCTCTTGCAAAATACTGCACTTGTAGCAGATTATCAATTTGGAACTCCTACTTCAGAAGGTGTTGATTGTGTGCTTTATAGATGGCAAGGAGCATTTTCTCTTTCAACTACTTTTCCAAATGGGATACCAATTTCAGTGTCAGAACAGAAACAAATCCTTTACCCGTTAGTCAAGAATTTTCTAGGAATAACTGAATGGGAAGACATTCTTGAATAAAAAAACACCTCTGCATAAGCAGAGGGTTATAAC
>CAVEGR010000005.1:0-1883 GCA_963615565.1 Phocaeicola massiliensis
TTGTTGGTGCAAGCCAAACATCCTTAAACTCGTAACGTTTACCATCAATTGTAATGACGGCTTTGGTTGGTTTGTAGTGGAACAAAAGTCCTTTTATTGCAATTGATGTATAATTTACAGGTTTTGTTGATGTTTGTCTGAGCTTGTCTCCTTCTTCACAGCAGTAACCATCTATTCCATAGCCAATGCCATTAAGGAAAAGAGCTTCCTTTTTATTAACGTAAACAGTAGGTAAATCTTCTAAATATTTGTTGATTTGAACAAAGTCAGAATCCTTTGCTTCTTTAACATCTTTAAGAAAATCATTGCCTGTTCCGCCGGCTTTATAGTAAATTTCATGCTTAATATTGAGTTTTGAGACATCATTTATAAAATGGTTGAGAGTGCCATCTCCACCAATTATGAGAATTTTGCTATTTGATGGAATTGATGAGAAGAATTTTGCGTAGTCATCAATCTTTGTCATGTCTTTAAAAGGTGTGTTCTTTGAAAGTTTCTCTTTAACTTCATTAACAGCCTCAAGACCTTTCTCGTTGTTTGAATGTGGGTTGTATAAAACGTAATACATTATTTCTCACTCCTTTCTTCTAGCATTTTATTTCTTGTGTATTCTCCAATGCCCCAAGTTGTCATAGAAGCAACTTGATTTGAATCTAGGACATCTAAAATTTCAAATGTTATTACAGTTCTTTTTCTTGCAAATCTATGTGCTATTTTTTCTGTTCCGGTTGTACGAGCAATTACTATTGGTGCATTTGCTATTTTGGCAACCTTGAAGCTTCCATTTCTAAATGGTAGTAATTCACCTGTTTTGCTTCTTGTTCCTTCTGGATAAATACCAATTGAAACTGTTCCTTCTTTTAGTAATTCTGCTGCATGTTTTATGGTCTCTGCTCCTTTTCTGACATCTTCTCTATCTAAAGAGAGAAAGAAGCATTTATGTACAACAGCTCCAGTAATTGGAATTGCAAAGATTTCTGGTTTTGCAATGTATGCAAGATTGGCTTTTGGACAACATTTTAGAGCAATAAATGGATCAAAGTTTGATCTATGATTTGCAACAAGTAAAAAAGGAGAAAGTCCTTCTAGTTTTTCTAAGCCAGAGCTTTTAATTTTTACTCTTCCAAGAATAAGAATTAGTGCGTTTGTCTGGTTTAGTATCCATCTAAAGAAGTGGTTTGTTTTTACTTGTGGTTTTTGTTTATTAACTGTAAGAGAAATAAGAAAAATGACTAAAAAGAAAAGTGCAATTAGGGCAAGGTAAAAACCTAGAAAGATGGGAATAATTAATATAGTTTTATAAAATGAGCTAAATAATAATTTTTTTATACAAATGCATGTGGTGAAAAGGACACTTAACACTACTATGCTTATATATACAGCCATATTAACAACGCACCCTCTGTTATTAAAATCAATATAATGGCTGAAAGCAAAAAAAGGCAAGATTTAAGATAGTTAATCCTAACTATTTGAGAAAAATAACAATATACAGTATGGAATTGCCTTTTGCCATCTATATTGATATATTAGTTTCCTGTATGGATGTATGATTATGGAATCAGAACTAGTTTATCAAATTATCATGATTTTTGTTGGGCTTTTTCTTATCTATCTTGCAATTAGTAAGAAGATGGAGCCAACTTTGTTGCTTCCAATGGGCTTTGGTGCCATATTGGTTAATCTTCCAGGCTCTGTTATAGCCAATGATATTGGAATTCTTTCTTGGCTTTATAACTTTGGAATTGATAAATATGAAGTCTTTCCGCTTCTTTTGTTTATTGGAATAGGAGCTATGATTGACTTTGGTCCACTTATCCAAAAGCCGTGGTTGATTTTTGTAGGAGCTGCAGGGCAGGGTGGTATTTTCCTTACAATGATGC
>CAVEGR010000005.1:1893-9882 GCA_963615565.1 Phocaeicola massiliensis
CAATGATGCTTGCTTCTCTTTTCTTTCCTCTTAATGATGCAGCTTCAATTGGAATTATTGGTGCAGCTGATGGTCCTACTGCTATCTTGGTTTCTCAGCGTCTTAATTCTCAATTTGTTGCTCCAATTTTGATTGTTGCTTATTGCTATATGGCTTTGGTTCCAATTATTCAGCCGGCAGTTTTAAAGGCTACAACAACAAAGAAAGAGCGAGAAATTCAAATGAAATATAAGGCTGGGGAAGTATCTCAATTTACAAAGATTGTCTTTCCAATTGCTGTTACTATCATTTGTTCTTTGATGGCTCCAGATTCTGCTGCTCTTGTTGGTATGTTGATGTTTGGAAATCTATTAAGAGAATGTGGAGTTTTGGATTCTCTTTCAAAGGCTGCTCAGGATATCCTTTCTCCTCTGATTTCCTTGCTTCTTGGCCTTGCAATTGCTCCAATGATGGAAGGCTCTAAGTTGTTGACAGTTCAAACACTGATGATTATTGGTTTTGGTCTTTTGGCTTTTGTTTTTGATACTGCATGTGGTGTTTTCTTTATAAAGATTGTAAATATCTTCCTTCCAAAAGGATCTAAAGTTAACCCATTGATTGGTGGCGCAGGGATATCGGCATTTCCAATGTCTGCTAGAGTAGTGCAGAAGGTTGGAAATGAAGCAAATAGACAGAATTTCTTGTTGCCATATGCTATTGGGGCAAACGTTGCAGGACAGATTGGATCTGTTGTGGCAGGTGGCCTTATTTTGTCTATGTTTGGTTGAGGGTAAAGAAATGTTTGGTTTACATATTACAGATGCAACTGCTATGAATGCAGCAGAAGCGGTTAAGTATGGATTTATTGCATGGGGGCTTTTGGCTGCCTCCATGGCTATAATATTCGTTGTTGTTTTGGCATTAATTAAGCTTAGTAAAAAGAAGAAGGATAAGTGAGATTATTGCAAAAACTCCAAAATAAAAGAATTTTAAGGAACTGTCTTGTTACAGTTCCTTTTTTTTAGCTAACTTTTCCTTTACCTTTGCAAAAGCTTCAGCATGCTTTGTAGAACGCATAGAAGGGAAAACTCTAATAAGTCTTCTTTGAATTGATGACAACTCACGTTCCTTTTCATCTAGGCTAATTTTAAGAGCATCAAGGCGTGCTTGGGCATCTGATCTTGTCTCCATGACGCTATCAACAATTTTTTTGGTGCTTTCTTTTTCTTTAACTTCAATAGCCTTATTTGAGAGTTTACGCCCAATTTCGTCACTAACCTGGCGGATTTGGGCTGCTTTTTTATCAATCTCTTCCAATTTTTTATTGAAGTGAAACACACTGGTACTGGTTGCAATTAGATCTGTAAAGAAGGTTATAACAAAGATTGGAAGAGCAATATATGTTACAAGATTTGGGATGTGATTTACAAAGAAAGCAATTGAAGGATGGACAATATCAATAAGGAAAACACATGCAAAACCCCAAATTAAAGAGAAGGCTAAACATACATATCCTCCAATGTTAAGAGGCATTTTTGAGTAGTCCCACCATCTATGTTTAAAGATTTTTTCCATGAGATAACCAGTTACTAATTCCAGAACTGAGGTTAAAACTACAGAACCAAAAAATAGAATCCAGAAATTTTCCTTTAATGGTTCTAGGAAAAAAACAACAGTTACAACTCCAAAGCCATATATTGGACAAATAGGGCCATTAAAGAAACCTCTATTTTCAAATACACCTCTCACACAGGCTGCAAAAATAACTTCTGTACACCAGCCCAAGAACGCATAAATAAAGAAAAACCAAACATAGTTAAGAATAGTTGTAAGCATTGTGCCCTCCTTACCACGATATTACAAAGGTGACCCTCATAAGGTCATTATACATTAAAAGTAATGCATAAAAAAGGGACCCCATTATTCAAATGGGATCCCCAAAAAGCTCTAATAAGAGCTAACAATTAGTCATTGTACATAGCAATGAGCTTGAGAAGGTGCTCGTAGCGCTTCTTTGCTTCTTCTTCGTTTGCTTCAAAGAGCTCTGTTGCACGTTCTGGGAACTCACGAGTGAGTCTGCTGTAACGAGCTTCGTTCATCAAGAATTCCTGGTATCCACCAGCTGGGGCCTTAGAATCAAGAGTGAACTTCTTTTCTGCTGTTGGGTTGTATCTGAAGAGGTTCCAGTAACCGCAATCAACAGCCTTCTTCATTTCCTTCTGGCAGTTTGCCATACCACCCTTGATAGAGTGCATCTCACATGGAGCATAACCAATGATGAGAGAAGGACCATGATAAGCTTCAGCTTCTGTAATTGCCTTGATTGTCTGAGCTGGGTTAGCGCCCATAGCAACCTGTGCTACATAGACATAGCCGTATTGCATTGCAATCTCGGAAAGGCTCTTCTTCTTGACGTCTTTACCAGCTGCTGCAAACTGTGCAACCTGACCAAGGTTAGAGGCCTTAGAAGCCTGTCCACCTGTATTGGAGTAAACTTCTGTATCAAAGACAAAGATGTTGACATCTTTCTTAGATGCGATAACGTGATCAAGACCACCATAACCAATATCGTATGCCCAACCGTCACCACCAAAGATCCATACGGACTTCTTAGCAAGGTATTCCTTCTTCTCAAGAATTTCCTTGGCTTCATCACAACCACAGGCTTCAAGAGCTACAATCAAGCTTGCTGTAGCAGCCTTGTTGGCTTCGCCATCATTCATTGTATCAAGCCAAGCTTGAGCAACAGGAGCAACTGGTTTGTCTGAAGCTGCAATGTCCTTAATCTTTGCTGCAAGGTCTTCACGAATCTTTTCCTGTCCAATGTACATTCCAAGACCATGTTCTGCGTTATCTTCAAAGAGTGAGTTGCACCATGCTGGACCATGACCATTCTTGTCTGTGCAATATGGTGATGTTGAAGCAGGACCGCCCCAAATTGAAGAACATCCAGTTGCGTTGGAGATGTACATTCTGTCTCCGTAAAGCTGTGTTACGAGACGAGCATAAGAGGTCTCTGCACAACCTGCACAAGAGCCAGAGAATTCCAACATTGGCTGTCTGAACTGGCTTCCCTTGACTGTGTTGTCTTCCATTTCTTTCTTTGGAGCAACCTTGGATACGCAGTAGTTGAAAACTTCCTGCTGAGCAAGCTCTTCTTCCTGTGGAACCATTGTAAGAGCGCCAACTGGACAAGCGCCAACACAAACGCTACAACCCATACAATCAAGTGGGGAGATAGCAATTGTAAATTTGTAAACGCCCTTACCTTTACCAGCCTTAACATCCATAACCTGAGCTGCTGCTGGAAGATTCTTTGCCTCTTCTTCTGTAAGAGCATAAGGTCTGATTGTTGCATGTGGACATACATAAGAACAGTTGTTGCACTGGATACATTTTGCAGATTCCCATCTTGGAACTGTTACTGCAACACCACGTTTCTCATATGCTGCTGCACCAAGCTCAAACTGACCATCAACATGATCCATGAAAGCAGAAACTGGAAGGCTGTCTCCATCCATCTTGTCAACTGGTTCAAGAATTGTCTGAACCATCTTAACAAGCTCTGGCTTGCCCTCAAGCTCTGTTGCTTTCTTTTCATCAACTGCATTTGCCCAATCAGCTGGAACTTCAACCTTCTTGAAAGCTGTAGCACCAAGGTCAATTGCCTTGTGGTTCATGTCAACAACATCTTGTCCTTTCTTGAGATAGGACTGAGTTGCTTTTTCTTTCATGTGAGCAATTGCTTCTTCTTGTGGCATAACCTTTGCCAATGTGAAGAATGCTGACTGCAAAATTGTGTTAGTTCTCTTGCCCATACCAATTTGCTGTGCAAGGTCAATAGCATCAATTGTATAAAGCTGAATGTTGTTCTTTGCAATGTAACGCTTGGAAGCTGCATCCATGTGATGGTTGAGCTCTTCAAGGTTCCACTGACAGTTAATCATGTAAACACCATTTGGCTTGACGTCCTGAACCATCTTAAAGCCCTTTGTGACGTAGCTTGGGTTGTGACATGCAACAAAGTCTGCTTTGTTGATGTAGTAAGGTGACTTAATTGGGTTCTTTCCAAAGCGTAAGTGGCTGATTGTTACACCACCAGTTTTCTTTGAGTCATACTGGAAGTAAGCCTGAACAAACTTGTTTGTGTAGTCTCCAATAATCTTAATGGAGTTCTTATTTGCGCCAACTGTTCCGTCTCCACCAAGACCCCAGAACTTACACTCAATTGTTCCCGCAGCTGCTGTGTTAGGACAATTCTTGTCTTCTTCAAGGCTAAGATTTGTAACATCATCAACAATACCAATTGTGAATGTGTGCTTTGGATTGTCTTTGCTAAGCTCTTTGTAGATTGCAAAAACAGATGCTGGAGGAGTGTCCTTAGAACCAAGACCATAACGTCCACCAATAATCTTAACGTCATTAAGCCCTGCGTTAGCAAAAGCTGTAACAACATCCAAGTAAAGTGGCTCACCCTGAGCACCTGGCTCTTTTGTTCTGTCAAGAACAGCAACTTTCTTAGCTGTTTTTGGAAGAGCAGCAATGAGTCTGTCAGCAGCAAATGGTCTATAAAGTCTAACTTTGATAAGTCCAACTTTTTCGCCATGTGCGTTGAGGTAGTCAATTACTTCTTCTGCAACATCACAGATTGAACCCATAGCAATAATTACACGGTCTGCATCTGGAGCACCATAGTAATTGAAAAGCTTGTAGTCTGTTCCAATCTTTGCATTGATTTTGTCCATGTAAGACTCAACAACTGCAGGAAGTTCATCATAGTACTTGTTGCAAGCTTCTCTGTGCTGGAAGAAGATGTCTCCATTTTCATGGCTTCCTCTCATGTGTGGATGTTCTGGATTGAGAGCATGTGCACGGAAAGCTCTGACTGCGTCCATGTCACACATGTCTTTGAGATCCTCATAATCCCATACTGCAATCTTCTGAATTTCGTGGCTTGTGCGGAAGCCATCAAAGAAGTTAATAAATGGAACCTTGCCAGTGAGTGCTGAAAGGTGAGCTACTGGAGCCAAATCCATAACTTCCTGAACGTTTCCTTCACAAAGCATTGCAAAACCTGTTTGGCGGCATGCCATAACATCACTATGGTCTCCAAAGATGTTAAGTGCATGAGTTGAAACTGTACGAGCACTTACGTGGAAAACACATGGGAGCTGCTCAGCAGCAATCTTGTACATGTTTGGAATCATTAGAAGAAGACCCTGGGAAGCTGTGTAAGTGGTTGTAATAGCACCTGATCCCAAAGCTCCGTGGACAGCACCTGCTGCTCCAGCCTCGGACTGCATTTCAACAACTTTGACTTGTGTTCCAAAGATGTTCTTCAGTCCATTTGCACTCCACTGGTCTACTAGGTCAGCCATTGGGCTGGATGGAGTGATTGGATAAATGGCAGCAACTTCTGAGAAAGCATAACTAACGTGCGCAGCTGCGTTGTTGCCGTCCATGGATTTCATTTTTCTTGCCATGAAAATCCTCCTTGATGTGATTTGCTTGCGCTAAGCAAGCATTTTATTTTTCGTGATTTTTTACATGCAACCTAGCTAAAAATAACTAGGTCACACAAGTATATAGAATAACCTTAAACTTATATATTTACAATAGCAACAATTTGCTGTGTGGTCTCAAAAAGTCTCAAAACGCATCAAAAGAATCAAAAATATCGGGATAAAAGAGCGTTATTCTTGTTCGTGGTACATAGCTAGGATTCGGGATAAGTAATTCACGAATCTAGACCTAAAATTAGGTGGCCCTAACACCTCAACCGCACTGCCACATTGGATAATTCTAAGAATCAACTCAATGGAGTTTTCTGCATCAAATTTGCACCTCAAAGAGCCATCTTCCTGCTTTTCCATCTCAATGTCGCTATGGGATAGCGTGTCAAAAGAATTAAGAGCGCTTTTCTGTCTAACCAATAACTCAAGCGGGATGAGGTCAATAACGTCATCTGTGTCAGCGGGGTGGTCTGCCTTTCTGAATGCCTTCAAATTATCTGGAATAGTGTATGTCTCATTCAAAATTGTTACTTCTCTTATATTTTTTATATCTATGGTGACAATTTCAGACGTGTGCCTAAGTCTTCCAGTAACAGTCATTGGGTTGCGCCCGTGCTCGCTCTCAACATAGCCAATAAAGTATGGCGCAAGCTCTGTTTCCTCGTCCGCAGACACCTTTGTGGAGCCTTCTGGCATCATTTTTGGACTATGAATAATGCGCACAATTTTACCTGTCACCCATGCATCAATAAGGGTGTCAAGAATAGTGTTACTGTGAAAGAGAGCCTCTTTTTTTGTTGCTTCATTTTGAATTTCATCCGCTAGCTGCACGATATTTGCACTGATTTTGGGGGCGTAATTCTGCATTCCCACTGCAATTTTTCTTAAGCCCGATGCTAAATGAGGGTTCGTATACTCTGAGTTAGACAAAAGAAGCTCAGCTCCCATGTTTAGTGCTAGGCTTTCATATATGCTCAACGCTAGAGGTTCTTCTCCTTCTTTGGGGAGAATCTTCACTAGATTTTTGTCTTCGTAAATATCGCTATACTGCTTGAGTTCATCAATATATCTTCCAATTGTGCTTCTATGAACACCAAGCCTTCTTGCAATGTCTGATTTGCGCAAACCTTCTGGATGCCCCCTTAAAATTAGTTCTAGCTGCGCAACTCTTTCTCCTCTCATGTTGTCAAAAGCCCTCTCTTTTTGTTCCTTATGAGGTTTTGCAAAACCTCTTGTTTGTTGCAAAAGTTTCAATTGCAACAACATGCAACATTTAGTATAGTTTGACTATGCGTAAAATGCAACAAAAAGGAGAACTGAATTTTGGACAATAGGATAGAAAAAGCTGAAATAAATATAATGTATCTTCAAGAGACCGTTAAAGAACTAAATGACCTTGTCACAGAACAACAACTTCTTGTTAGCAGGCTAGAAAAGCAGGTTGAGTTTTTAACAAAGCGTGTAGAAGAACTAGATACAGAAGCTCGTCCAAATAGAAAGCCACCACACTATTGATTTTTAGCACAGTTCCTTAGTTTTTTCAGTCCAAAGTTTTCATTGCTTTCTTGAATTGTGAAGCAAAAAGAATAGTACAGAAAGTTACAGAAAGGATGTCTGCAATAGGCTCTGCAAGATAAACAGCTAAGACCTTGTTTACTGGAATGATGGCCGGAAGTATGTATATGAGTGGAATTAATAGCACTATCTTACGCATACAGGCCACCATTATAGAAGATTTGGCATAGCCAATTGATGTGAAAGTATTCTGGCAAGCCATTTGAATAGCAAATAATCCAGTGATAGCCATATAGATTCTAAGAAGTGGAGTAGTATAAGTTGCCAAAGCTTCTTCACTTGTAAAAATGTGAGTAAAAACAGAAGGAAAAATCATAACACATAACCATAAGGTAATGGCATAAATTAGATCTACTTTTAGAAGAAGGTTAAAGGATTCTTTAACTCTTTCCTTGTTTTTCGCACCAAAGTTATAACTAGTTATTGGCTGAGCTCCTTGTCCTAGTCCATTAAGAGGTAACATTGCAAATTGCATTACACTGCTACAAATTGTCATAGCACCAACAGCAAGATCTCCGCCATATTTTTGAAGAGAAGAGTTAAAGCAGATTGAGATTATGCTTTCTGTGCTTTGCATAATGAAAGTAGCAAGACCAAGAGTAATAACAGGAATAATGACGGAAGATTGTAGCTTTAGATTTTCTTTTTTAATCTTCAAAGCTGTCTTTTTTCCAAACAAGAAACTAACAATCCAAATTGCAGATAAAGCTTGTGATATTACTGTTGCAATTGCAGCGCCCTGTACACCCATGCCAAAAGCATAGATAAAGATAGGATCTAAAATTATGTTGCTTATGGCTCCTACAACAGTTGTTATCATGCTTATAGTTGCAAAGCCTTGGGCCGTTATGAACATATTCATTCCTAATGTAAATTGAACAAATAGAGTTCCCAAGGAATAAATCTTCATATACTCCACTGC
>CAVEGR010000005.1:9892-24763 GCA_963615565.1 Phocaeicola massiliensis
ATAGTATTTTCAGAAGCACCAAACAACATTAATAGAGGTTCGCAGTAGAAATTTAAAAGAACTGTAAGAATAACAGAGATAATGATTTGCAACGTAAAACAGTTGCCCATTATTCTTTCTGCTTCTTTATAATCTCCCTTTCCCATAGCAATAGAGGCTCGTGGAGCTCCCCCTGTACCAACAAGGGCCGCAAATGCGGAGACAATTAAAATCAAAGGTAGACATAGTCCCAACCCTGTTAAGGCTAGAGATCCGTTTTCAGGAATATGTCCAATGTAAATTCTATCAACAATGTTGTACAGCATGTTTATAACTTGTGCTATAACTGAAGGAAGAGCCAATTTTAAAAGAAGTTTTCCAATAGGTTCACTACCAAGAAAGCTTCTATCTGTTGAATTTGATGTTGTGCTTTGCATGATGTCAATGTACGAAATTGGACTCCAAAAGGCAATGAAAAGGCAAACAAAAAAACTATACAGAAAGGGGTTTTTCTGATAGTGTAAAAACACTAAATATGTGTGGAGTATTTATCTTATGACAGAATTTGTACATCTTCATAACCATACGGATTATTCATTGCTTGATGGTGCTGCTTCAAGTGTAAAATATATTGCAAAAGCCAAGGAATTAGGGATAAAGGCTTTAGCCATTACAGACCATGGAAATATGTTTGGAGTGATGGATTTCTATACTCTTTGCAAAAAAGAAGGAATTCAGCCAATTCCTGGCTGTGAATTCTATATTAGTCCAAATGGTTTGGAAATTAAGGAACCTGGCACAAAAAGATACCACCTTATTTTATTGGCCATGTCTGACAAGGGTTATCACAATCTTATGGAACTGTGCAGTATTGGTTATCTTGATGGGTTTTATATGAAACCTAGGATTGATAGGAAAGTCCTTAAAGAGCATAACGAGGGTTTAATTTGCCTTTCTGCTTGTTTGGCAGGAGAAATACCTCAGAAATTTTTGGCAGATGATATTGAAGGAGCATATGAGACTGCAAAATGGTATAAAGAAGTCTTTGGTGATAGGTACTACATTGAGATTCAAAATCACTTCATTCCAGAAGAAATTCAGGTTCTTCCAAAACTTGCACAACTGGCAAAAGATCTTGATATTCCGCTAGTTGCAACCAACGATATCCACTACATAGAAAAAGCAGATGCAAATGCACATGATGTCCTATTATGCATAGGAACAGGCAAAAAAAAGGCCGATACTGACAGAATGCGCTTTCAAACGCAAGAATTCTACATGAAAAGTGGAGATGAGATGGCAGAGCTTTTCTCCAATTATCCAGAGGCTATAGAGAACACTGTAAAGATTGCAGAGCGTTGTAATTTTGACATTGATTTTCCCGGTCCTCTGCTTCCAACTGTCAGCGTTCCATCTGAATATAAAGACACAGAAGAATACATTCAGGCACTGTCTTGGCAAGGGCTTGAAAGACGTTATCCTGGATATAAAGAGAGGCCTGAACAGAGAAAAGTTCTTGAAGACAGACTAAATTATGAGCTAAGCGTTATTCTAAAAATGCACTTTGACGGATATTTCCTTATTGTTAGAGATTACATTTACTGGGCAAAGACTCACGGCATTCCAGTAGGAGCTGGACGTGGTTCTGGTGCCGGTTCTCTTGTTGCTTACTGTATTGATATTACAAACGTAGACCCAATAGCTCATGATCTTCTTTTTGAAAGATTCTTAAATCCTTCTAGAGTTTCACTTCCTGATTTTGATATTGACTTCTGTTATGAAGGCAGACAGGCTGTTATTGATTATGTAACTGACCACTATGGAGTTGATAGAGTAGGTCAGATTGCAACTTTTGGAACGCTTAAAGCAAAAGCTGTTGTTAAAGACGTTGCTAGAGTTCTAGATATTCCTTTTGATGAGTCTAATAGGATTACAAAATATATATTGGACACTCTGCCTGACGAAGCCAAAGAACAACATGTAAGTTCTCTTTTGCAATGGTCTTTAATGGTTACTCCTGAGTTACAAGAAGTAAGAGAGCGAGGTGGAGTTTATGAAGAACTTTTTGATGTCTCATTAAGACTAGAGAACCTTGCAAGGCACGTTTCAACTCACGCTTGTGGAGTTGTAATTGGAAAAACAGCTCTAAAAAATTATGTTCCTCTATATAGAGATAACAGCACAGGAGCAATCTCAACACAGTACACAATGACATATCTTGAACAATGTGGACTGGTTAAGATGGACTTTTTAGGTCTTAAAACTCTCACTTTACTACGCAACACAGAGCGTCTAATACGAAAAAAAGAACCCAACTTTGATTTAGAAAAGATTCCAGATGGGGACCCTGAGACATTTGCAATGCTTTCCAAGGGAGATAGCATGATGGTGTTCCAGCTGGAAAGTCCCGGAATGCAAAAGAATCTTAGACTTCTTGAGCCAACAAGATTTGATGAGCTTGACGCTATGGTCTCTCTCTACAGACCAGGTCCAATGCAATATATTCCTCAATACATCAATTCAAAACAGGGCAGACAACCAATTATTTACCCGGATCCTGACTTGGAAGAGCTCCTAAAACCAACATATGGCGTTATTGTTTACCAAGAGCAAGTCATGCGTGTTGCTCAAATTATTGCAGGCTTTACACTTGCAGAAGCAGACACTCTACGCAAGATCATGGGTAAGAAAAAAAAGAAGGAGATGCCGGCGCAACGAGAAAAATTCATCAAAGGTGCTGTTGCCATGGGTAGAGATGAACAGCATGCGGCCGATATCTTCACAATGCTTGAACCTTTTGCAAGTTACGGTTTTAACAAGAGCCACAGTGTGTGCTACACCGTTCTTGCATACAGAACAGCATACCTAAAATGCCACTACAAGCCTGAATTTATGGCTGCAAACTTGACCAATGAAATAGGTTCTGGTGACAAGTACAAAGAATATCTAGACTATGTTAAGAGCATTGGAATCAAAATTCTTCCACCAAGCATCAACGACTCTGACATGTACTTCACTGTAGTCAACGGAGAACTCATCTATGGGCTGGCAGGCATCAAGGGCGTTGGTGCCAGCACAGTTCAGGCCATTCTTGACGAACGACAAGCCAATGGCCCTTATACCGATTTCCTTGATTTTCTCAAGCGTAGCAATCAGAAAGTTCTAAACTCAGGTGTTCTTGAGGGTCTTATAAATTCTGGAACGTTTGACTCAATGGGTTACAACAGGCCAACGTTACTTGCAAACTATGAAGCTGCCATTAAATCTGTAAAAGAAGATAAAGAAGCCAAAGAATTTGGACAAAACTTTCTCTTTGGAGCAGAGGAAGAAGGAATGTCTTCTTACGAGATGAAAATTGAACAAGATTACGATTTCCTGCAAAAGCTTGAAATTGAAAAAGAATATTTGGGATTCTATGTATCGGGCCATCCATTAGATAAGTACAAAGTGGTTTGGGAAAACTGTGTAAGATTGGACCTTTCAAAGCCTGAGCGAATAAGAGAACTTGCAAAATATGACTTTGTAGGAATGATAGTTGAGGCCAAAGAGATTTTAACAAAGGCTGGTAATAAAATGGGGCATATTGTTATTGAAGATTACAATGGCCGTCTTGATGTTACCATATATCAACAACAGTGGGCTTTGTGTTCATCTGCAATGACTAAAGGCAAAATTGTAGGGGTTCAAGGCATTTTTAAAACCTATAATGACCGGCTTAGTTTTAGCGCAAATAAAGTGTATGGAGATCCGTCACAAATGAAGCCCTCTAAACCAAGTAGGGTGTATGTGGAAATAGACCAAAGCTCAAGTGGAAGAGCTGCAATTAAAGAAATAAGAGCAAATGTTGCAAAGCACAGAGGAACTGCAGAACTCGTGTTGGTTGCATATCCCGGTTTGGATGATGAAGGTAAAGTTGTAGGAACTTCAAGAAAAGTTGTTGCGGATTCTAGATTTAATGTTGACGCTACCCAAGAACTTTTTTCATCCTTAAAAGAGTGTGAGAGCGTTATTGACGTGTACTCTGAATAAAGATGTATTTGGGGCGTAAAGATGGAAGCTGTAAGAAAAATTTGTTCTATTTTGGCAAATCTCATTGGTATTTACTCTCTTTTGATAGTTATTAGTATTGTTTTCTTGTGGATTGATAACATACAAAGAGCAAACGGTTGGAGAAATGGTTATAACGTACAAGGTCAGAATTTAACACTCACTAAGATTTCTAATATACTTGGCCGTCTGACAGACCCATATCTTAATTTGTTTAGAGGTATAAGCAGTCTAAGAAGAACGCACATAGATTTTACACCACTTGTTGCTATCATAGTTTTGAACTTTTTTCAGTCCATTTTTAATTTTGTAAGTGTAGCCGGAAGAATAACAATTGGAGTAATTCTTGCACTTATTGTTCAACTGTCATGGGAATCTTTCTTTGCTTATATTCTGTTTTTTTTGATTGTTCTTTTGATTGTTAGATACTTCATAGGAAGGAGCAATTCTTACAAAGCACAGAATTGGCTGAACGCTATTGATCCAATAATTAATAGCCCAGTTCAGAGGGTTTATAAGATTTTTTTCGGTAAAAGAGGTGAATCAGACGATCAAAAGGTAATCTTGGTTTCATTAATCTTTTACATTGTAGTATTTGTAGCATTAAAATTTGCTGTGTCTTGGTTGGTATCTTTTTTGGTTCAGTTGTAAGACGTTTTGTAAATTGGATTGGAGGAGCTTTTGTTTATTTGGCAACTAAAACAGAGTATAGGAGAACTCACAGGAGTTGGGAAAAAGACTCTAGAGGATTATTCCAACCTTGAAGTTTCAACCTTCTGTGATTTGATCTCCATGGTCCCTAGGGGTTATGAAGACAGAAGCTCCAAAGTTTGCATTGGACATAATGCTGAAGGATGTTGGGTTAACACAATAGTTAGAGTAGAAAGTGTTACAGCCTTTGGAAAAGGTAGAAAAGACGTTAAAATTGTTGTTAGAGACCAAGAAAGTGGTCAAAAAGCTTTCCTTATGGGCTTTAATAGAACATTTTTATTAAAAACAATATTTCCAAGTGCCTTTTATCATCTGTACGCCAATATTGGAAGATATGGAACATCTCTACAAGCAACCCAATTTGAGCTTACTCCAGTACGAGAAGATGTTCTTTTTAGCAAAACAGCACTTAATCTTGCAATAAATGGTGGAATATTGCCAGTTTATGGGCTTTCAGGATCTCTTACACAGAAGAGCATAAGAAGAGATGTAAAAGCTGCTCTTGGAAGATATGTAAAAGATATTGAAGATGAGATCCCACAATCTCTTATGCAAAAATACAAGCTTATGCCTTTGAATCAAGCTTTCAAGGAAATCCATTTTCCTTCTAATGAAGCTAATTTAAAGGCAGCAAGACGAACTTTAGCTTTTAGAGAAGTTTTTTATCTTCAACTTGAAGCTAAAAGACGCCCAGATAGCGTTAAAGAAAGAAAACCCATTCCTTCTGAAATGAGCTCTGTAGAACAGCACTTTATAAATTCATTACCTTTTCAGCTTACAAGTGACCAGCTAAAAGTTTTGGAAGAGATTAGAGCGGACATGGCAAAAGAACAGAGTATGAATAGGCTTTTGCAAGGAGATGTTGGCTCTGGAAAGACTCTTGTTGCATGGGTTAGTTCTCTTCATGTTATAAGCCAAGGTCATCAAGTGGCATTTATGGCTCCAACAGAGCTTCTAGCAAGACAACATGCACAAGTAGCAGATTCTTTGCTTAAAAAGATTGGAGTAAGAATTGCTTACTTAGATGGAGAGGTTCACGGTAAACCTAGAGAAGCTTTGCTTAAAGAACTTGCAGCTGGAAATATTGATCTTTTAATAGGAACGCATGCTCTTTTCTCAAAGGATGTTCAATATAAGAGTCTTAAGTATGTGATTATTGATGAACAACACAGGTTTGGAGTTGAACAAAGAGAAGCGCTACTTGCCAAAGGACTTCAGCCAGATGTTCTCTTAATGACAGCAACTCCAATTCCTAGGACCTTGGCTTTAACTGTTTTTGGTAATCTCAATGTTTCTACAATTAAAACAATGCCAAAAGGCCGTCTTCCAATTGTTACATACTTAGTTGATGAGTCCAAGCGAGATGAGATGTATAGAGCTGTTGGTGTTGAAATGCAACGAGGACATCAGTCTTATTTTGTCTATCCAAGAATTGATGATGATGGCAATTCCAACCTCAGAGATGTTCAGTCTATGTATGAATTCTTATCCAGAGTAAAATATCCAAATTTCAAAGGTGCATTGATACACAGCCGTCTTCCAGATGAAGAAAAATTACAAACTTTGGATGACTTTGCAAGTGGAAAACTTAACTTTTTGGTGTCTACATCCGTAGTTGAAGTTGGAATTGATGTTCCAAATGCAACTTGTATGGTGATTGAGCACTCAGAATTGTTTGGATTATCCGCTTTGCACCAGCTTAGAGGGCGTGTTGGAAGAAGCACATTGCAAAGTTGGTGCTTTCTAGCTTACGAGCCATCTATTTCTGAGGACGGAAAACGTCGCCTTTCTGTCTTAAAACGCACCAATGACGGCTTTGAAATTGCAGAAGAGGACTTAAAAATACGAGGACCCGGGGAGCTGGCAGGATTACGACAAAGTGGTTTTCTCCATCTAAAATATGCTAATCTTGAGACCGATGTCTCTATGATGGCTGTTGCTAGAGAGGAGGTTTCATGTATTCTTTCAGAGGATCCAGGATTATTGGAGTTGGATCATGCTGTGATTAGACGAGTTTTGGAAGCTAAGAGCTAAGGGCTAAAAGGGGACAATGATGGCTTATGACAATGATTTGCAGATGCATTTTGTTAGTATCGGGCTAGAAGAGGGCATTAAAAGAGGAAAAGAGCAGGCTTATAAGGAGATAGCTGCGAGAATGAAGTCTCAAGGTTTGACGGTAGAGAAGATTGCCGTCTTGATGGGGCTTGAAGAAAGCGTGGTGAAGAGATTGCTTTCATAGCAAGTATATTCCATTTTGAAAAAGAGGAGAGAAATGTGAGAAAGAATATAAGGTTTTTTGTCTTCTTAGTTATATTTGTTTTGTTTTTTACAAGCTGTAATACAGAGGAGAGTCCCTTTGTTTATAAGACAAAAGAAGACTTCTCTGGACGTGATATTGGTATCTTGACTGGAACAACGCTTGATAAACTAGCTGATGCAGTTATTTCTGGTATAACATGGCACTATTATGATGACCATGCTGGAGCTATAGAAGCTCTTAAAAAAGGAGATGTTGACGCAGTTTTAAATGATGAACCCGTTGCACGTGCTATGGTTGCTGAGAGGGAAGGTATTACATTATTTTCCGAAATAATAATAGAAGACAGATATGGTTATATCTTTACAAAGGGAAGTGGTCTTAATGAAAAGTTTTCTGCTGTAATTGAAGAGTTTCTTTCTGACGGAACAATAGATACTCTTAAAGAGAAATGGTTCAGTGGAGATAGCACTAGGATGAAGATTGACTGGAGCGCATATAACACATCAGAGCGTTCTGGTGGTATGATAAAATACGGTTTTGAATCTTCTGCATATCCTATGACATTTATGGGATCAGATGGCCGTCCTAGCGGTTTTGAGGTTGAACTTTTTCTTAAGATTGCAGATAAGCTGGACATGGGAGTAAGTTCAACTGCTGTAACTTTTGCATCAATCATTAATTTTGTCCAAACCGGAAAAATTGATGTTGCTTCAGCTGGAATTTCAATTACAGAGGAAAGAAAAGAGTCCGTAGATTTCTCCACGTCTCACTATCTTGGCGGGGCTGTCTTTATCTGCCGGAGCGAAAATATTCAGGATGCATTGATACAGTCTGGAAGTGAAAAGGGTTTATTTGCAAAAATTGGTGAAAGTTTTGAAAAGACATTTATTAGGGATGGAAGATGGGTTCTTATTGTGAAAGGACTTGGTGTTACGCTTCTTATTTCAACTTTGTCTACTCTTTTTGGAACAATTCTTGGAGTTGGCCTTCTTTTTCTTCTTAGAAGCAAAAAAGCATATCTTCATGCACCAGCAAAATTCTTTTGCTCCCTTATTCAGGGAATACCTACATTGGTTATTCTTCTTATTGTCTACTTTGTCATATTTGGCAGTGTCAATGCTCCGCCGGTTATGGTTGCTACAATTGCATTTTCCTTTATCTTTTCCGTCTCTGTTGCTGGCATACTCCAAACAGGAATCAATGCAATAGATAAAGGCCAAGAGGAGGCTTCAACAGCGCTGGGTTTCAAAAAATTTGACATTTACAAGAGAATTATCATGCCTCAGGCAATAGTACATATTCTTCCTCTTTACAAAGGTGAGGTTGTGAGTTTGATGAAACTTACATCTATTGTGGGTTATATTGCAATTCAAGATTTAACAAAGGCTGGAGATATTATTCGAAGTCGTACCTACGAGGCCTTCTTTCCTCTTCTTGCTGTTGCAGCAATTTATTTTGCTATTTCTGCTTTTATTGGATTTCTTCTGAGCCGTCTAGAAATAACTATCAATCCTAAAAAGAGGAAGATAATACTTCCAGAGGCTGAAGTAGGCAGTCTCAATCCAGCAGAACAAAACGAGAAAAAGTCTTATGATAGTGCTCCTCTTATTGAAATTGAGCATCTGAGAAAAGAATATTCAAATGCTACTCCTTTGATGGATGTGAATACAGCAATAAGAAGAGGAGAGGTCATTACTGTTATTGGACCATCTGGAACTGGTAAATCAACATTAATGCGTTGCATAAACCGTCTTGAGACTCCAACAAGTGGAACAATAAGAGTTTTTGGAGAGGATACATCAGATAAGAAGACAGATTTAAGCCTTCTTAGACAAAGGATGGGAATGGTTTTCCAATCATTTAATCTATTTGGGCATATGACTGTAGTAGAGAATGTTATGCTTGCTCCTATGGTACTTAAGAAAGAGACAAGAGAATATGCATATTCCAATGCTATGAGACTTTTAAGAGTTGTTGGTATGGCTGAAAAAGCACTTTCCTATCCAGATGAACTTTCCGGTGGACAGAAACAGAGAGTGGCAATTGCACGTACTATAGCAATGAATCCGGATATTATTCTTTTTGATGAGCCAACATCTGCACTTGATCCTACAATGGTAGGAGAGGTTCTCTCTGTTGTTAGAGAACTTGCAAAAGAAGGAATGACAATGATGATTGTTACTCACGAGATGAAGTTTGCTCGTGATGTTTCAACTCGTATTTTCTATATGGATCAAGGTGTTATTTACGAAGATGGAACTCCTGAGGAAATATTTGACAATCCAAAGAAAGACAGGACAAGAGCTTTTGTGAAGAGATTGAAGGTTCTTACTTTAAGCATTGACAGCCTTGATTATGACTTTATTTCTATGAGTGAGAAACTTCAGCTTTATGGCGAGAAGAATATGTTAGGAAAAAAGAGAATAATCTCTCTCAGACTGCTCTTTGAGGAGCTTGCTACAGTCAATATTATTGGAAAAGCAACAGTCTCACTTCCTCTGACTATCACCACAGAGTATGATGAATCAACTGATGATCTTCAGATGCGTTTTGAATGGAAGGGAATGGAGTATAACCCGCTAGAGAATGCAGATGAAATTTCTATTAGAATTGTTAATGGTCAGATTCATGATAGTAGCTTTACATATGAAAATGGGACTAACAGGCTTGTGTTAAGTTTGTGAGATGTTCACAAAAGCAGCATCAGATGATATTCTTAGAGTATGCTTGAGCAGAGCGAATTTTTTGAACAGACTAGAAAATACCTTGTAGGTAAACTCATAACCTCAACAGTCGCAAAAGGACATATTGCGAGTATAGAACTTCCTGAAGATGAGATGTTCTCAAATATTGTTGTTGTCACAGCTGAAGATTTTGGGTTGTTTAACTTTGTTCAAGTTATGGAAGAAAAACTTCCAATTCTTGCAACAAAGGAGATCTCTTATAAGAGTCAGCCGGTTATGGCCGTTTTTGGCGTTGAAGAGGAAGATGTAGAGCTTTATTGCAGAGAAGTAAAGATTTCGTACCAAATTGCACCAGAATCTGAAGAGGTTACTTCTGAAGTTTATGGACAACCGTTTGAATGGAGCTTTGAGGATACAAATGAATATTTTGTGCCACATGCAAAAGTTGTAAAATCTACTTTTTCTGTTGATGCTCATGAAAGCGCACTTTTGGGAGATCAAAAAATCTTTGCTGTTTTACAAAAAGGCGTAATGAATATTGAAGTAGAAACTCAATGGCCTGTAAATGTAAAGAGATCAGTTGCACAGGTTTTGGGATTTCCTCTTAATAAGGTTAACATTCAAGCTCAACCAAATGTGGCTTCATATGATCAATTTATTCTCAGGCCAACAATCTTTTCTTGTATAGCTGCAGTTGCGGCTGTAAAGACAAAAAGTGCAGTGCGAATGTGTGCTCCTTTGGTGTCATATCAGCCAGCTTTAAATTATAAACTTGAAACTGTGGTTTCTCATGAAGATGGCTGTGTTGCAGGACGCTTTAATTGTACTGTAGACATGGGAGCTTTTCCAATTTTCACGCAGGAAGTTTATCATAATGTTTTAGCAGGGCTTGTTCCTGTTTATCCAATGAAGGCACTTGACGTGAAAATTACTATTCTCAAAAGTCCAACGGTTCCGGCAAATTTCTTTGGAGATTTGGGCTTTGCAATGTCTCAAGCTGCTGTAGAAAATCATTTTACTCAAGCTGCTTTGGCCTTGGATTTTCAACCTGGTTTGTGGCGTCTTGAGATGCTTAAGTCTTGTGGTAATGCAGGTCCAGCGTTAAGTGAGAAAGTAAGAAAATCTAAAGAATTTGAAAATCTTGCAAAGACGCTGGATGAGATTATAACAGCATCTTGGTATGCTAGAAAATGTGCGACTAATACGCAAAAGAAGCTTTACGGAAATAAGGTAAATCCACTTGTAAATTACTCCAAAGGTATTGGTATTGCTTGTGGCGAAGGAATCATGGGATTTTCCCAGCAATTTAATGTTGCAATGAATTATACTTTGGCTGTTACTTTGACTGAAGACAACAAAGTGATAGTCAATACTGGCATGCAAGCTGGAAAAGATATGCTGTTTATATGGAAACAGACCATCAAACAGTATTTAGATGTTCCTGAAGATGATATTCTATTCTTGGATATAAATGATGAAAAGATTATAGATATTGGGCCAAATGTACTATCAAGAAAGATAGGAATTGTTACAAGGCTTTTAAAGCAAGCTTGCTCAGAAATAGCAAGAAAGAAGTCTTTCTCTCGCTTGCCTATAACAGTTGAAGCTAGTTCAGAGCTAGGTGAGACAAAGAACTTCTACTACAATGCCTGTTTTGGTTCTGTTGGAATAGAATTGCACCTTGATACGGTGACTCTTTCTCCTGTGATTGATAAAGTCTGGGCTCGTTTCCATATGGGTCATGTATTTAACATGCAAAAGCTTATAAATAAGGCTAGACTTGCAATCTTTACTGTAATATCTGAAGTGTTTCCAAATATCTCTTGGCAATTTAGTATTGATTTGCAGGTAGAGGAAAGTTCTGATTACGTGCAATCTTCCATTACTGCTGCTATTAGAGGCTTAACTATTGCCGCTCTTGTTGGCGCCTTCTCTCAAGCAGTTGGAAAACCTGTGAACAGCTTACCAATAAAAGATGTAGACATTCTTGCCCTTATTAAAGGCAGTAAAGCAAGTGTTATTGCACCAGTTGAGATTATAGCTGAACCTGAGGTTGACTCTGAGATAGCGCCTAAGGCTGAGTTAAATACAGATTCTAATGTTGAGATTAATGCCCAGCCTAATTCTGGATCAGAGAATGTGTCTGCCTCTGTTGAATCTACAGATACTGAAGGAGAGGGAGAAGTAGAGACAACAGAGAATTCTTCAGTGGAGGTCAAAGATGAAGCTAAACTGTAATATCAATGGGACCTCTGTTTCTTTGGTTGTAAGTTCAGATAAGCCCTTAAGTTACATTTTAAGAGATTTGATTGTAACTTTTAATGATAACAGCCAGTGCCTTGGGGCTTCTTGTGGAAACTGTATTGTACTCCTAAACGGAACTGCGGTTTTAAGTTGTCTGATTCCGGCTTTTAGGTTGAACGGTAGCTCAATTATAACCTTTGACGGGTTTCGCAAGACAAGATCTTTTCACGATATTGAGCGTGCTTATACCGATATTGGTAATCAGCCTTGTCCTCAATGTTATGCGTCCAAGACTCTTTTAATTGAGTCTTTATTGCTTAAAAAGGATAAGGAAAACCAAGCCACCAGTAGGAGTAATTTTTCTTCTCCAGTAGCTTCTTTCCGTGCAAACCAGCAAGCAGCTAGAAGCAGAGCTGGTTTGGGGACTTTTGACTCTCAAGTAATTGCACAAGAATTTTCAATGTGTAAATGTCAATGTATTGAGCTTTCTGAGCTTGAAAAGATAATAAACTTGGCTTACAAGTATAGGAGTAGACGCCGTGCTAGAAGGACTTAGATCTCCCACAGTCTTTTCCCCAAAGACCGTCAATGAAGCTGTTGCTTTTAAGCTTAAAAATCCAAATGCAAATTTTTGGGCCGGTGGTACATATTTGATGAGTAGGCCTGGATTTTACCCAAGTTCCACGCCACAGGACATCATTTCTCTTAAAGGGCTTTCTGAATTAACAAAGATTTACCATGCTGACCGCTATATTGAGGCTGGATCAATGGTCACAATTCAGCAACTTATTAACATGGTTGGCTATTCTTTTTCTAAGGAACTTAATGCCGCTTTGCTTTCAATTGGAAGTTCTTTGATTAGAAATCAGGCTACTATTGGTGGTGCCTTATGCTGCAGAGAGATGAGGTTCTCTTTGTGTTGCATTCTTGCTTCTCTTAATGCTCAGGCTGAAGTTAAGTTGGTCAAAAAGAATCCTGTTACAAGATGGTTTCCTATCTCAAAGCTTTATGATAAAAAGGGTACGTTTATTTACGCAGATGATGCTTTGCTTACCAAGGTAAGGATTCCTTCTGAGACAAAACAGTATAAGGTCTTTAAAACTGTAGGTTTTCCTGTGCAAAAACCAGAAGAGGCTGTAATTTTTGGGCTTCAATATTCTACAAACCAAGCAAATATTACACATCCTGTTTTATGCATTGTGTTTCCTTCTTCTTGTTTTTATATGTCTCAAATTTTCGATAATCTCATTTCTACAATCAATCTTCCACTTTCGCTAGATAGAATTAGAAAAATCTCAAAGAGCCTAGCTGCAGAACTTAAGACTGCAGCGGAGAATGCAACACCTTTGCAAATAGAACGTGCAACCCGTTTATTTGAAGAGATTTTAAATGGGATAAATACAACTTATCTTGAGGGCTAGTTTCTTATGCTTACTATGAGAATTACAGGTGGCAAGTACTGTGGTAGAAAAGTAATTATTCCAACTGGAGAGCTGGAGATTAGGCCTGCTATGGATAGAATGCGTGAGTCTTTGTTTTCTATTCTTGGTCCTCTTGATGGGATTAGTTTTTGTGATCTTTTTTCTGGTAGTGGTTGTGTAGGTTTAGAGGCTGCTTCTAGGGGAGCTTCTTTAGTTCATTTGGTGGAAATGGATAGGGCTAAAAGGCCTATTATGGAGAAAAATATTTCTTGGGCTTTGGAGTCTTGTGATATTCAAATTTTTAATTCCAATGTCCTAAAATTCATACCTACCTCAAAAATTCAATATGATATTGTCTATGCAGACCCTCCTTTTCCAATGTCAAAGAAAACGCAACTGGCTGAACTTGCTGATAGAAGGAAGATGGTTAAGCCTCAAGGGTTGTTTATAATTCACTTTCCAACAATAGAAGAAAATCAATGGCCTGAATTCTTTGGTAATCTTCATTTGATTGACACAAGAAGATATGGAAGAAACATGCTTAAGTTCTATAGAAACGAGTCTGCGGAGGATGAAGTTAATAATGGATAAAGCAAAGCGCGCACAAGAGCTCAGAACCCTTTTAAGTGAATATCAGCATTCTTACTACGTAGAAGGAAGACCAGAAGTATCGGACTTAGAGTATGACAGGCTCTTTGATGAGCTTACTCGCTTGGAATCAGATGACCCTTCTCTGAAGACGCCAGACTCGCCAACTCAGAGGGTTGGTAGTGATTTATCATCGGATTTTCCTGAGGTGAAGCATACAATTCCCGTGTTAAGTTTGGATAAGGCGTACAGCAGTGAGGAGATTTTTGGGTGGATTTCAAAGACAATTAAGAATACGGGAGAGAATTTATCGTTCGTGTTGGAAGAGAAGATAGATGGTTTTTCTGTGGTTCTTTATTACGAAAAAGGCTTGCTTGTGCGTGCAGTGACTAGAGGAAATGGGTTTGTGGGAAATGATGTCACGGCCAATGCAAAAACTATTCATGCTATTCCATTAAAGCTGACTGAACCTGTTGATATTGCAGTTAGGGGTGAAATTTACTTGCCAAAAGAGGATTTTGAGAAGATAAATGCTACTTTAGAAGAGCCGTATGCGAACCCACGCAATTTGGCTGCAGGTACAATCAGAAGAAATAAAAGTAGTGAAACGGCTAGAGTTCCGCTTTCTATTTTTGTATATGAGGGCTTTTGGTCAGAACCAACGGCTTTTACTGACCACATTCAAATTTTAAGCAAGTTAAAAGCTTTAGGGTTTACTGTTGATCCTCATTTAACATATTTTTGTAAGACAAAAGAAGAAGCTGAAAAGGGCCTGATGGCGGCCGGACTTGAAGGTGGTGCTGACTCCTTTGATGATATTCCTGCTGTAATTCTAGATGCTACGGCTAAACGGAAGGCTCTTCCTTATGAAATTGATGGTCTTGTTGTTAAGGTTAACGAGCTCTCTACTCGTGAAGAGTTGGGTTATACTGAACAT
>CAVEGR010000006.1:0-10947 GCA_963615565.1 Phocaeicola massiliensis
GGCTTGGACAGAACGCTATTTAACAAAAAGAAAAGCCAAAAAACTGGCTAAGAAAAATAAAAAACGCACTGTATGGACAGAAATTCTTGACTGGCTAGATGCAATTGTTTTTGCAGTTGTGGTTGTCCTTTTAGTTAACCAGTTTTTGTTTCAATTTTTCATTATTCCGTCTCCTTCAATGCTTGATACTCTGCTTGTTGGTGATAGAGTTATGGTCTCTAAAGTTACTTATGGTATTGAGCTATTTCCAGAAGGACCTAAGATTTTAAATTCTAGACTTCCAGATAGGGATGAAATTATTACGTTTTATAATCCTCAATATGAAAGTAAGGGTTCTTTGTTTGATATTTTAAGTACAATTCTGTACATGGGAACATTTTCGTTAGTAAATATAGATGTAGATGAAAACGGCAATGTTAGAGAAAAACTGTTAGTAAAACGTACTGCTGGTGTTGCTGGAGATACTATTACTTTTAGAAACGGAGATGCTTATATTAAGGCTTCTGGAACTGGAGAATATGTTCTTGAATCTACATTTAGAGAAGAAAACGGACTAAGCACAGCTCCACATAGAACAATTGATAAGGATACTTATGTTGGTTATAACGCTCTTGGACGTCTAAATGGCTTATATGAAGGTGGTGTTTCTTCTAGTCAAATGCCAAAACATCTTTTGGAAGACCAAAAAACTATAAGTGAAAGTACTTCATTTACTGACCAATATGGATATGATAAAAACGTTTCTATTGGTCGTATGGTGGCAAATCCTACAGATGATTATGCTAGAAGCCAATGGGCTAAGCTTGAAGTTGGTATGTATGTGCCAGAAGGTTATGTCCTTCCACTTGGAGATAACAGAGATAATTCAAGTGATGGACGGTACTTTGGACCCGTTTCAATTGATACCATCAATGGATTTGTTTCTACTACAATTTGGCCTTTAAATAGAATTGGTTCTCTTTCAGGTAAATGAGCTTATTAGATTTAAATTCGTTTGATTTTACAAAGCCTCTATCTTTATACATTCATGTCCCATTTTGCCAGTCTAAGTGCAATTATTGTGCCTTTTATTCAATTTCAGGCTATGATTTGGACTTAAAAGGCCTTTATGTAAAACGTCTTCTAAATGAGCTTGAGGCGGTAGTTGAAAACCTAAATGGAAAGCCTTTTGAGACTGCATATATTGGTGGAGGAAACCCTGCATGTCTTAGTCTAAAAGACTTAGAAAGAATTGCAAAACTTGTTTGTAAGAATGGTCAACCAAAAGAATTTACTGTTGAGATGAATCCAGATAGTCTTACTGAAGAGATTATAAGCAAAAGTGAACTTTTCAATGGTCTTATAAACAGGCTTTCATTGGGCATTCAGAGTCTTTCTGAAAGAGCTTTACAATTTCTTGGTAGAAATGCAACGTTAGCACAAACTTATAAAGGCTTAGAGCTTTCCCAAAAACTTCATTCTTTAACTGGTTGTGAATTGAGTTATGATTTAATTACTTGTCTTGGCTCTTGGCATAATCCTATGTCAGACATAGATATGCTTACTTCTAATTTTCCTTCAAACCATTTGAGTGTTTATGCTTTAACTTTGGAAGAAGGAACGCCTTTGTTTAAGGCTAGACCTGTTTTGCCAAATGAGGATGAACAGTACAATATTTTAAAAGAGGTTTGGAGTTGTCTTGAGGCAAAAGGATTTGAACATTATGAGGTCTCAAACTTTGCTAAAAATGGCAAGAGAGGACTTCATAATTGTAGATATTGGGATTATAAGCCATATTTGGGTCTTGGCCCTGGTTCTGCTTCTACTGCTCAAAAAGATGGCAAATTTACAAGATATGAAGTAGAAAAATCGGTATTGAAGTATGGAAAAGGGGAGAAGCTACAGGGCTATAAAGTGGAGAACTTGAGCCGGGAAGAGGCTCTTGAAGAGATGGTGCTGATGGGCCTTAGGTATAAAGGTGGCCTTGACTTGGGGCGTGTTGAGAGAGAGTTTAACATAAGTCATGCACTGAATGTGGGGCTTTCAGGTTGCAAGGTGGAAAATTTTGTGCGCAGTAAAGAGCGTCTTGTGCCTACTGATGAAGGTTTGATGATTGCGGATTATGTTGCACAGAAGGTAATTGAAATATTACTGCATATGTGTTAGATTTTCTCTGTTATTCTCATGATTATAAGAGGTAAATATGTCAGGTCATAGTAAATGGGCTACAATTAAACACAAGAAAGGCATTGCAGACCAGAAGCGTGGACAGAAGTTCACAAAGCTGATTAAGGAAATTAGCGTTGCTGCTAAGATGGGTGGCGCTGATCCAGATACTAATGCCGCACTCAGAACTGCTATTCTTAAGGCTCGTGCAGAAAACATGCCTAAGGACAACATTGAAAGAGCAATTAAGAAAGGTTCTGGCGAAATGGGAAATACCGTTTTTATGGAACTTACTTATGAGGGATATGCCCCTGGTGGAGTAGCTATCATTGTTGATACATTGACCGATAACAAAAATAGAACTGCAGCTGATGTCAGAAGCACTCTTACAAAGCTTGGTGGTTCCCTTGGTTCTACTGGTTGTGTTTCATACATGTTCCAGACAAAGGGTGTAATTACTTATGATGCAAGTAAGTATACAGAAGATGAAATCTTTACTGCTGCCTTGGAAAACGGTGCAGAAGATGTTGTCAGCGAAGATGGAACAATTGAAGTAACAACAGCTCCAGCTGATTTTGGTTCTGTTCTTGAGGCTATGCAGGCTGCAGGTTTTGAGCAGGAAAGTGCTGATATCAACAAGATTGCAGACAATACAGTTTCTTTGGACAAGGAGAAGGCTCAGAAGGTCATGAACATTGTTGAAAGACTTGAAGATCTTGATGATGTTCAGCAGGTTTCTACAAACCTTGATCTTCCTGATGATTTCTACGAAGAGTAAGAATTATGATTATACTGGGCATTGATCCAGGTCTTGCAAATACAGGCTGGGGCGTAGTCGATTTTGTCGGCCAGAAGTTCCGGCCTGTTTGTTTTGGAGTAGTTAACACAGATCCAAAGGCAAAGCTGGAAGATAGAATATCTCTGATTGCAGATTCTCTTGGTGAGATAGTTCAAAAATATCAGGCTAACCACGTTTCAATTGAAGATATTTACTTTGCCAAAAATGAGGTGTCAGCCATTGGTGTGGCTAAAGTGATTGGTTCTGTTGCATATAGAATGCATCAGCTTTGTGTCCCTGTTACAATGTTTACGCCACTTCAAATTAAGATAGCTATTACCGGCTATGGTAGGGCGGAAAAGAAGCAAGTTCAGGAAATGTGCAGAATTTTACTTGGCTTGGATAAGATTCCTAGGCCAGATCACGCTGCAGATGCTTTGGCTGCAGCTGTATGCTGGGGTAATACGAGTACAACGCAGGGGAGGCTTGGATTAGCTAAATGATTAACGCGGTTATTGGTCAGCTTGTATATGCTAGTGCTCAAACAGCAATTATTCTTGGTGGAAGTATTGAGTTTGAGCTTGTTATTTCTTCTCAAACGGCTACAAAGCTTTCTAATCTTCAAGGCTCTGAGCGTAATAATGTCAGAATTCTTACTTGGCTTCAACATAGAGAAGATGGAATGACGCTTTTTGGTTTTTTGGATGAAGAAGAGCGTAGATTATTTCTTGAGCTAATTAAAGTTAACGGAATTGGTCCTAAACAAGCTATGAAGATTCTCTCAGGTGTGCGTGTTAATGATTTTATTAGAGCACTAGACCAAAATGATCTTTCTTTTCTTTCTAAAATTCCAGGTCTTGGGGCTAAAACTTCTCAAAAAATTATTCTTGCACTACGTGATACTTTGGTCTTTACAGAAGAGGCTTCTAAACCTCAGAATGTTGTAAGTGGCAATTCTAAGAAGTATCAAGATATCATTGATGCTCTTGTTGAAATGGGTTATGACAAAAAGAAAGTGCTTGACTGTGTTGCAAAGCTTCTTAAAGATAACGAGGAATTTGTTTCTTCACATGACAATAGTGTTGTAGAAGAGTGGTTATTTAGAAAGGCTGTTGTGGCTTTGTCATAGGTTTATATGGATGATATGTGCTGTTTTTCATGTGAAATTGCATACCGTGGAGGGCTGAATGGACGACGTTGATTTCTTACAAAATACTTCTGTTGTTTCAACAGGTTATCAGGATGCTGATGCTCAGGAAAATATTCTCAGACCAAAATTATTAGCAGACTTTCAAGGTCAGAAAAAGATTAAAGAAAATCTCAGTGTCTTCATTAAGGCTGCACGAGAGAGAGGTGAAGCTCTTGATCACGTCTTCTTAATTGGTCCTCCGGGTCTTGGAAAAACTACTTTAGCATCCATTGTTGCCAATGAAATGGGCTCTGAAATAAGAATGACCAGTGCTCCTGCTTTGGATAAACCAAAGGATCTTGCTGGAATTCTTACAAACGTGACAGAAAATTCGGTCTTCTTTATTGATGAAATTCATAGATTGAAGCCTGCTTTGGAAGAAATGCTCTATATTGCTATGGAAGATTTTGAGATTGACTGGGTAATAGGGCAGGGTCCTAGTGCTCGTACTATGAGAATTCCAATTCCACATTTTACGTTAATTGGGGCAACTACTAAGGCCGGTATGGTTAGCTCTCCACTTCAGACTAGATTTGGCATTAATTGCCGTATTGAGTTCTATAATGAAGAAGAACTTGGTCAAATTATCAAAAGAAGTGCTTCAATTATTAATGTTCCTATTGAAGATGAAGCTGTAGGACTTTTGGCTAAGTGCTCTAGAGGAACGCCAAGAATTGCTAACAGGTTGCTTAGAAGATTCAGAGATTTTGCAGAAGTTACATCAGATGGCGTGATAAATGCTGATGTTGTATACAGAAGTATTAAAAATCTTGGTATTGATTTAAATGGTCTTGAAGATCAAGACCGTAATATTTTACGTACAATCATTGAGTTTTACGGTGGTGGCCCTGTTGGGGCTGACACTCTATGTATTTCCGTTGGAGAGGCTATTGAGTCTCTAGAAGATTTCTATGAGCCTTATTTAATTCAAAAGGGTTATTTAAAGCGTACTCCGCGTGGAAGAATGGTGACTGCTAAGGCCTATGAGCTTTTGGGCCTTGAAGATAAAATGACAGCAAGTAATGTGTTCAGGGCACAAGATGCTCAAGGGACTTTGTTTGATTAAGATGAAGATAAGTGATTTTACTTTTGATTTGCCTCAGGAGCTTATTGCACAAACTCCAGTAGAAAGGCGTGGGGATGACAGGCTTTTGGTTATTGATAGAAAGACTGGTCAGTATCAAGATTCTATGGTAAGAGATTTTCCTTCTTTTGTTGAGCCAAACAGTGTTGTTGTAGTCAACGATACTCGTGTGAGAAAAGCTAGGGTTTTTGGTCTTTCTGAGACGGGTGGAAAAGTTGAATTTCTTTTCACTGGAGCTCTTGGTCCAGACAGATGGCAAGCTATGGTGTCTAAAAGTAAGAAGCAAAGGCCTGGTAAGTCTTATTCTTTCTTTGATTCAAACAATGTCCTATATTGCCACGGTAGTATTGAAAAAGACGTTGATGATGAGGATTCAGGCTCTTCTTTGAAGATTGTCAAATTTGACAAAGATATTGATGAGAACTTCTTTCTTACTTGTGGCCATGTTCCGCTTCCCCCATATATAAAGCGTGAAGATGACTTTAATGATGAAAATAGATATCAGACAATCTTTGCAAATGAATGTGGTTCTATGGCATCTCCTACTGCAGGTCTTCATTTTACTCCAGAGATTGTAAGAGCCCTTGAAGATAAGGGTGTTGAAGTTCTTCATATTACTTTGCATGTTGGAATGGGGACCTTTTTGCCTGTAAGAACTGAAAATCTTGAAGATCATGTTATGCACACAGAAAGTTATCATGTTTCAGAAGAGGTTGCCAAAAAAATAAATGAAGCTAAAGTTCAAGGGAAAAAAGTAGTTGCTATTGGTACAACAAGCGTTAGAACTCTAGAAAGTGCTGTAGATAGGCAAACAGGACTTCTTCAATCAGGCTCTAGTTCAACAAATCTTTTTATTAAACCAGGTTTTGAATTTAAGATTGTTAACCAGATGCTTACTAATTTTCATACACCTGAATCAACTTTGTTGGTTTTAGTTTCTGCGTTTGCTGGAAGAGAACATATTCTTAATGCTTATAAGCATGCGGTGGAAGAAAAATATCGGTTTTTCAGCTATGGAGATGCAACATTTCTTAAATAAATGAGGTTCTAAAAACCTCAAATTTAAAGGGAATTGTGTAGTATGCTTTGTTGTTTTAGTGTAGAATTAAGGAGTTTGGAGGTTTTTGCAAAAACCTATAATGAAGTCTAACTAAGGAGGACAAAGTGAAAAGTTCAAAGAAACTGTTTATGGTACTTCTGATTGTTGTATTAGCTGTTTCATCAGTATTTGCACAGTCAATTACAGAAGTAACACATGGAGATCTTTACGGTAAGACCGTTATTCTCCATTCAAATGACGTCCATGGAGCTATTGAAGGCTATGCTAAGATGGCTGCTCTGAAAGAGGCGTATGAAGCTAGAGAGGCTACTGTAATCCTCATTGATGCTGGAGATTACAGCCAAGGAACAACTTATGTAAGTACCTCAAAGGGTTTTGATGCTATAACAATGATGAATGCTGTTGGTTATGACGTTATTACCTTTGGAAACCATGAGTTTGATTATGGTTTTGACCAATTGGTTTCAAACGTAAGTCAGTCAACCGCTCTTGTTCTTTGTTCAAATCTCTACAAGAATGGAAGCCCTGTTGCTACACCTTGTGCAATTCTTACTTTGGATAGTGGCATGAAGGTTGGTTTCTTCTCCCTTCTTACTCCAGAGACACAGACAAAGTCTAACCCGGCATTGATTCAGGGACTTGATTTCATTGGATATGATGATATGTACGAGATTGCTCAGGAATACATTGATATTCTTAAGCTGAATGACTGTTCAACAATCATTTGTATTGCTCACCTTGGTGTAGATGCTTCCTCTGAACCAAATACATCCTATGATGTATGGAATAATGTTCATGACTTAGACTTCATCATTGATGGTCACTCTCATACTGTCATGACAAACTGGGATGGAAATCCAATCCAGTCAACCGGTACAGCTTTTGCTAACATTGGTGTTGTTGTCATTGATGATGAGACAGGTTCAATTGAAGATCACTACCTTGTTGACACAACAACAATTGAGGAAGGTGATGCAGATGTTGCTGCAGTTGCTCAGACAATCATTGATAGAGTTAATGCAGAATATGACATTAAGTTTGCTGTTTCTGAAGTTACTCTCAATGGTAGCAAGGAACCTGGTAACAGAACAGAGGAAACCAACAATGGTGACCTTATCACTGATGCAATGCTTTGGTGCATTACAAAGGATGCTGATAGCTTAGATGTTCCAGTTGAGAACATTCTTGCAATTACAAACGGTGGTGGTATCAGAGCTAAGGTTTCTGCTGGTGATGTTACAAAGAAAGATATCAACACAGTTCTTCCATTTGGCAACACTGTTGCTGTTGTTTATGTAAAGGGTTCTGAACTTCTTGAGGCTCTTGAAGCTTCTACATTCTGCACACCAATTTCATTGGGTGGTTTCCCACAGGTTGCAGGTATTGAGTTCACAATTGATACTACAAAAGAATATGACAAGAATGACGAGACCTATCCAGGTTCAACCTACTATGGTCCAAAGTCAATCAACAGAGTAACAATCAACAATATCAATGGTAAGGCTTTTGATCCAGAAGCAACTTATGCTGTTATCACAAATAACTTTGTTGCAGCTGGTGGTGATACTTACTATGCATTTGCAAGTGCTTCTTCACAGTTTGACACTGGTCTTCCTCTTGATGAAGTTGTAATGGACTATGTTGTTGAAGTTCTTGATGGCGTCATTGGTTCACAGTATGCAGAGCCACAGGGCAGAATTCATGTTATTACTGAAGCTGAACCAGAAGAGCTTACAATTGAAGTTTCTAACCTTGATGCAAACATCTTCACAACAAAGTACGGCAACCTTTACACAACATGTAAGGCTTCCGATTTCTTTGGTGAGCTTGGTTTCACATGGGGAGATCTTGTAACAGTTAAGTTCCTTGATAAAGAATTGGTTCTTCCTGTTGTTCCAACTTATTCTTATGTTGACACTGGCAAGGCAGCAATCATTATTGAGAAAGATGCTGATGGAAAAGAAACTGGTTACCTTTCAATGGCAATCAACATGGGTAACTTCACAAGTACCTATGGTATTGCTACAAAAGTCACAAATGAAGACAAGACTTGGTACTGGGTTGCAAACGAAGGCGTAACACTCCCAATTAAGGTTGAGTTTGAGATGTATGAGCAGGGTGGTTATCTTGCTGAGTATATTCTTCATGATCTTAACAGAACAAACAACAGAGAGGATTATCCAAACCTCACAGATGAAGAATTTGCAAACTTCCGCCAGATTAAGACAACTGGCATGGGCAATTGCCTTTACAGAACAAGCAATCCTGTTAACCCAGAGCTTGGACGTAATACTTATGCCGATGCCGCTATCAAGAATGCTGGTGTTACAGTTATCATGAACCTTTCTGATGACAAGGCAACTGCTGAGGCTAGAGAGTGCTTTGCTGATTCTTACTATTCAAAGCAGAATGTTATCTACTTGAATCTTGGTGTTGATTTTTCAGATCCTAGCTTCCAGGCTGGTCTTGCTGAAGGTCTGAGATTCTTTGCAAATAATCCTGGTGTTTATGCTGTTCACTGCACAGAAGGCAAGGACAGAGCTGGTTTTGTTTCCGCTCTTCTTGAATGCTTGATGGGTGCAACTGCACAGGAGGTTGTAGAAGACTATATGACAACTTACTACAACTACTATGGCGTAGAAAAGGGAACAGAAAAGTATGACGCTATTGCTAACAGCAATATTGTTAAGACATTGAAGACCGCATTTGGTGTTCCTGCAGACTATGACATTACTTCTGTAACTTCTGCAGATCTCCAGTATGGTGCTCAGGCTTACCTCAAGGCTATTGGTCTTACAGATGCTGAAATTTCAGCTCTCAAGGCAAATCTTGCAAAGTAAGCTTCCTTTCTGATTAAAATTACAGACCCCAGTGGACAACAAATCTACTGGGGTTTATTATTATGCCGTTATGAGAAGTGAAGAATTAAAAAACGAAGTTTACATTACAGGACACAGAAACCCAGATTTGGATAGTTTATGTTCAGCATATGCTTATGCTGTATTAAAGGGTTCAATTGACAGAATTCATGAATATAAAGCTGTTCGCTGTGGACATTTGTCTGACAGTGTTCAAGCTCAAATTGATAAACTTAACCTTCCAGCTCTTCCTTATATGAGAGATGTTCACCCAAAAGTTGGAGACGTTATGAGAGTTGGGGAGCAGGTTGTAGATTGTAATGCTCCTATTTTTGAATTGGTTTCTATTTATAATAGAACAAAGCCATCGGCTGTAGCCATATTTGATGGGGACAAGTATATAGGTCTTTTGAGTGTTGATGATATCACGTCCTGGTTTTTGAGAGACAACTCTGAGCGTTATCCGCTTTATTCTTTCAGAGCAGAAAACTTTGGGAAGGTTATTCCTGGTTATTATGTGCAGCTTGGAGTTCCATTGGAGTTCTCTGCCTCTATAAGGGCTGATGCACAAAGCTTTAATGATGCAAGTATAGAGTTGCTTGTTATGCATTTTGATGAAAATTTATTTAAGCGTGCAATAGAAGCAAAAGTGCCAGCGATAGTCGTTATTGACCTTCCTAGTGAAAAAAAGTTGGATATAGAGGGCTATGAGGGTACCGTTTATGTCTCTGATGAGGGAATGGCAGAAACGTTGAGAAAGCTTAGGATGACTCCTGCTGTGTCTACTGTTCTTGGAAATCAAGGCCCAATTTTGCAAAAAACAGATCTTTTTGATTCTGCAAGAGAGCAACTTGCTTCTTCAAAACTCAGAGGTCTTGCTGTGTTTGACGGTGATAACTACGCTGGTTTTGTTACGCGTAGATGTTTTTTGAAAAAACCTAAATATAGTGTAATTTTGGTTGACCACAATGAGCATGATCAGAGTATTAGAGGTGTAGAAACAGCAGAAATTAAGGAAATAATTGACCATCATAGACTTGATGCACCAAAGACTGACTTGCCAATTTTCATTGATTCTGAGCCTCTTGGAAGTACTTGTACTATTATTTATCAGCTTTTTTTAAGAAATAATGTTGTTCCAGATAAAATTACATCAAAGGTTCTTCTTGCTGGAATATTATCTGATACCATTATACTAAAGAGCCCAACCACAACGGGCATTGATATTTGGTCTGCAGAAAGACTTGCTCCTATGAGCGGGGTGGAGAACCTTGAAGAATTTGGTAAATCCATGTTTAGCAATGTTGGAAGTCTTCTGACAAGAGATCCTGAAACTGTTGTTACGAGCGATTTTAAGACTTACAAGGAAGCAAACATTAGTATAGGGATTGGGCAGTGTGAGGTTCCAACTTTACAAGATGTTGATAGCTACAAAGATGTTTATCTTCAGGCTTTGGAAAAGATTAAGACTCTTAACCATTTGGATTGGGTAATGTTGATGATTACTGATGTTCTTAAGGGTAAGAGCTTACTTTTGTCATCTAGCTATTCTTTTGAAAGCAAGTTGTCATATGAAGAGATTTCAAGACATGTATATGATATGCAGGATACGCTTTCAAGAAAGAAACAGCTTTTACCTGAGATTATTCATGTTTTAAGTATGTAGAGCTTTTTGCAAAAACCTCATTTGGATAAATTTACTTATGCTAGCTGGGACACCTATTGGGTTAGAATTCTTTGATCTTTTCGTGTGCTTTGCGAATTCATGCTTACATATCTTCAAATTTAGGTCTTTCTAATGTAGAATTCATGAAAGTTGGAGGTATATATGAT
>CAVEGR010000007.1:0-2774 GCA_963615565.1 Phocaeicola massiliensis
GTATATGCTCCATTTGTGCCACTTGCTTGGTTGTTGACACCTTGAACGAATGCATTTTGTCCATCTGTAACACTATTTGAAACAGTGAGAGTTGCATCAGTTCCAACAACAAGAAGGCCACCGGATGCAGTGATAGTTTTGGAGTTCATATCAAGAGTCATGCTCTTTAAAACTTCAATATCTTTGTCTAGAGTTGAATTAAGCAAGAGGGTTATGGTAGTTGTATCAGTAGCCTTATTTGCTGCATCAACTGCTTCTGCAAGGGTTGCGTAGAGAGTTGTATCAATCTTTGCTTCTGCACGGGTGTATTTCTTGTTGACACCGTCAGCAGTACAGATACCAACAATACAACTGATTTGGCTATCAGCAACCTCGTTATCTTTTGAGTCCTTAACTGTGATTGTTCCAGTTTCAACAATGATTTGAGCAGAATTTTCTGTTTTAACTTCTCTTCCTCTCAAATCAAGTGTAAGGTTCTTGTTTGTTGTAATATTCTTTGTCAGAGTAGCATCTTTCCAAAGAATGATGGTTGATCCATCTTCAGCTTTCTCAATAACATCATCAAATGAGTCATATAGATTACCCTTACTATCAAGTGCTAGCTTATCAGCAAAGATGACATATGTACTGTAGTGGTAGACTCTGTATTCAAGGTAACCAGTCTTTGAATCATACTTAAGAAGTTCTGGCTTCTGATTATCGCCTTCCGTGGCTCCGCCACCCAAGTATGCAATTGTCAAAGTCACTGTGTCATCCGCATTGCTCTCATTTGTCAAGTCAAAAGAAGCACCCAAGTTAGGTTCAATGTACTGATATCCAGTAGGAGCATTATCTTTATTACTTGATGAAAGATTTGGATCCAGTGTAGCACCTTCTAGCTTAAACTCAATTGTTGCAGCTGGAACACCATTAGAACCCGTTACTTCATATGTAGCATAGCCTTCATCTAGAGTTGCTGTCGTTGTTTCTGAAGATCCACCTGCTTCTGAACCTTCAGCTGTAGTTGTGGTTGTCTTAAGAAGGTTCTTGGACTGCATTGTCAATGTTGCTTCCTTTGCATCTTCCGTTGAAGTAGCATTATTAACAAGAGAACCTGCTGGGAAGGTTGTTCCTGCTTCTTTTACTTCAACAGTTTCTCCATTATCAACTAGGTTTGCTGCAGAGGTAATTGTAATTGCTTCCTTGTTCACCTTATTTTCACCACTTGACTCAGTTGTATCAAACAAACTAGATGATATTGTAGCTGTTGCTGAGAAGTCACTTCCAACTGTTGCATTAATTACTGTTTCTGTGACACTTTCTGTAATTGAACCGGATACTGTTGTTGTGAGGTTATCATAGACATTGATATACTTTGTTGCTGTTGCAGCAGTATATCTAGTAGCTGTCCCATAATCTCCAACGAAAGATACAACAACTTTGTAGGTGCTCTGTGAAGATACAGACTCTACTTTTACGTCACCAGTCAACAGGGTTTCCGTGTTTACAATAGCACCAGTTGCAGCATTATAGACTGTAACAACCTTGGTGTATGCGCTGTTTTTGTCTTCAAATGCTGAACCTTTGTCTGCATCAAGAATTGTGACATCTTTGCTGATTACAATAGTTCCTTTGCCATCTTTAGTCTGCTGTGGAGTAACTGAAATGCTTACTGTGTGCTTATCTAAGGTAATCAGAACATTATCTACCTTGCCATAACAAACCAGAGACTCTTGGGCATCAGATTCTTGCAACTTTTTATACCCAAAGAGTTCAAAGTCCCAGTAGCCTTGTGAGAGAGCAGCTGTCTTATTGTTTTTCAACTCAACAGCATAAGACTCTCCAGTGCTAGTAGTTGCACCTGTAGCAAGACCATTGTCGTTTGTGTTCTTAACAGCAGTATATTTCCAAGTAGTAATACTAGAAATATCAAAGTCCAATGTAGCTGTCAAAGCCTTGCTTTGTCCTGTTACGAGTTCTACGCTTACAAGTTCTTCTGTAAGCTTGGACTCAGGATTACACGAAGTAATCATGCAAAGTCCAATGAGAACAACTAGTAGTATGCTTAGTGTTTTTCTCATACTCTTTTACCATCCTTATCTTTTTTATTAAAATTGAATCTAACCATCAGTGAGAAACTCCCCCTATTACGGTTTGATCATATGAGTTAACTAAAGTTTTATTGAAAACTACACATGTGATGTGATATGTACGCCCATCTAGTGCAGTGAAGTTACAAATGCAGTCAGTCTGTCCCTCAAGTTCAATATCATCCAAAAGCCAATAGATACTTGTCATATTTGAATTCGTATCAAGAGTAAATGTTGCTGTGAAAGAACCGTTTGAGCCTGTCACTGTTAGTTTTCCCGTAGGCTCTAATGTCTCAGGTTTAATATCAAAGCCACCGTCTGTTGTATGTTCTTCATCATCCTTTACATGTAAACAAACAGAGCAAACTTCATCTGTGCCATATGTTACATAGGTGTGCTTTGCATAACTGTCTTGATAATTACAGTCTAAGCATGCATGCCAATGAGCTTTTGAATCATTACTCCACTCAAAACTAATGTTATGAGGTATCAGCTCTCCATATGGGTTATTACAGACACTGCATTTCTTTTTGTGTCCACCGTCTACACAAACATACTTTCCACTATCTGTATGATTTCCTGTTGGTTGGATAATCAAATCAGCATCACTTGTCACAAGAATTGTGCAGTCTTTATCAAGATACCTATTCTTACATCTTGAGCATGACCAGTATTCTTTTACACCCGGGTCTCCACAAGATTCAG
>CAVEGR010000008.1:0-4330 GCA_963615565.1 Phocaeicola massiliensis
TACACAAAGTATTATTTCAGTTTTCAGAAAATGCTTTTTATCTCGCAAATCCAAATCCAATCTTCACAAAGCTCATTTTGCAAAAACCTCTAAACTTGGAGATATCTTCAAAATTGAACCGAGTGAATTTTTAACAGTTGAAACCAAGACTAAATAGACTTTTGCAAAGAACTCATTCATTTAGAAAAGGAAGTCCCAAATCGCCCACCCCAGCGACTTGGGACTCGTTTAAACTAAAAAGAGGATGTAAAGACCTCTAGGGTTTGTTATTTGATTAAGCCACTTTCTTTTAATAGCAGCTCAATATCTGTGCCAGCAGCCTTCTTTGTGACAGTGTGGAGCAGCTTACGTTCAATAAGTGTAAGCTTGATATCTGAAAGAGGCTTTTTGTCTATTGCATAGTAACATGCGCGAAGCAGTTCGCGGACATCGTACTTACTGCCCCAAACCTCTGGAACTCCACGGTCAACGTTTAGAAGTGTGTAGACAGCTTCCATTCCAGTTCTCATTGAGTATTCAGTTGTAAAGATTGTATCTCTTGGAGTTTCAGCAAACTGACCAAGGAATGCAAAGTTCACTGCACCATCTGGAACAACCTTAGGTCTATCGGATTCTTTGCGTGGCTGGAAGAATGCATTGATGTATGGCATGAAGCAAGTTGTTGTGTTACAAGCAGTATGTGCAAGAGTTTTAATCTTCTCTGTAGGTACTCCAATGTGATACAGCCATTCTTGGCAGACTTCTTCACCTGTGCAGTTGCGCATTGCTTTCTTAACGAAGTTACCTTCTTTATTTGTGTTCAGTGCATATACCCAAACAAGGACCATGTTTTTGTCTTGAGACTTGAACTGTGGCTGGCGGTTAATTGTCCAAGAAAGATACCAGTTATTGGTACTGTCTTTAACAGTTACAATACCACCAGTGGTTACCTTACCAGAGCGAGGGTCTCTCTTACAAACATTCATGATATAGTGAATGATTTCATCGTTGGATGTAGCTACTGTAGCACTCATCCAGTTTGTTGCATCAACATCACTGCAGAAAGCATCGGGATTTCCAAACTCGCCATGTTTAGCCTGCTTTGCAATGGCCTTCCACATGTCCCAAGACTCACCACAGCCGTTCTTGATTATGGACAAGTCTGGTGCGTGCGTCTGGTCCCCGTAGCATGATGTATCCGTACAACATCCATTAGTGATGAAAACGAGATCGTCTTCAATTAAATCAATTGACTGCTCTTTACCATCTTTGACATAGACAATCTTCTTTGCAATTTTCTTATTGCCCTTGGTTTCAATGACCACATTCTTTACGTCCATGCCAAATTCAATATGAACATTGTGGGATTCAAGATACTTCACAAGTGGCAAAATCATGCTCTCATACTGGTTGTACTTTGTGAAACGCAATGCGCTGAAATCTGGAAGTCCATCAATGTGGTGGACATATCTGCAAAGATATCGCTTCATTTCAAGAGCGCTTGACCATTTCTGGAATGCAAACATTGTCTGCCAGTAGAGCCAGAAATTCGTGTTCCAGAAGGATTCTGGCAGAACATCCGATATCTTCTTGTCCTCCAAGTCTTTTTCTGGTGTGATAAAGAGCTTTGACAATGCCATTGCAGATTCCTTATCCAATGCAAATTTCTTGTCTGTATGAGCATCCTGACCTCGGTTTACTGTTGCACGACAGAGAGAATAATTTGGATCATGCTTGTTTAGCCAATAATATTCATCCAACACGGAAACATTAGGTGTCTCAATTGATGGAACATCGCGGAAAGTATCCCACATAACCTCAAAATGGTTGTCCATCTCACGTCCACCACGCATGTAGAAACCTTTTGTGATGTCCCTGTAGCCATCGCAACTTCCGCCAGCAAGCTCCAACTTCTCAAGTAGGTGAATGTGTTCGCCTTTCATCTGGCCATCGCGGACGAGATAGAATGCTGCAGTAAGCCCAGCAAGCCCTGTCCCGATAATATAAGCAGATTTCTTATCTACATCCTTAGGTTTTTCAGGATGTGCAAATGATTCATAATTTCCAGCAGAATAGTACATAATGTAATCTCCTATGCTTTTTTTATTTTTTATTTGCTCTCAAGATATAAGTGTTTTATTTAGGTGACAATAAACAATAAAAGTCTCGTGATAAAAGATTTATCATAGAGATTAAAATTGTATAAATTTTTATCAGAATGGGAGTTTTGATGAAATTCTTAAGGTGGGGAGGTTTTTGCTCCTCTGGTTAAAGAGCAAATCTTAGTTAATGAGCAAATCTTAGTTAATGAGCAAATCTTGCTACAGATTTTGAAATAGAGCCTTTAATGAGTTTTGCAAGACGCTCTACTATCTCTTCTGGATCTTCGCGCATATCGTCCCTAATCCAATCTAGCATTATGCCAATGAAGACGTAAGAATAAACTTTAGCAATGAATTGTTTGTCTTCATCTCTTATGGATACTTTGTCTGCTTCTTTATTTATGATGTTGAGTAGCAGATTATCCACAAGTGGAGAGAGGTACAGTTCAACCTTCTCTCTATGAACGCAACGGTATACATTCATTATAAAAGGCTTGTTTTTGCGAACAGCTTCAAAGATTTGCAAAAATCCTTGTTGCCAAGTATCATAAGTTTTCTTTTCTTCAAGGGCTTGCCGTGCATCTTCTAAACAGGACCACTCAACAAGGTCATATATGTCTCTAAAGTGATAGTAGAATGTCATGCGATTAATGCCACAATCCTCAGCAATATCGCTGACGGTTATCTTTGTCAGAGGTTTCTTTAAAAGGAGGTTTTTGAGCGATTGTTCAAGTGCACGCTTTGTTATCTGTGACATGATATGGGTATTATCATAAAAGTTTGGTTGAAAAGTCTACTCAAATGCCATAAAAATGGTCAAAAAAGTAGACAAGTCTACTTAAAAAGCCAAAAAAGTGCCAGTTAAGTAGACTTTTACATTTTAAGTGATTCTCTTGGGGATTAGAGCGGAGCATTTCAAGTAATCCTTTTTCTTCTGTAGTAAGATATGATTCATAGGTTATGGGTGCTATTTTGCCACTAACGGCATATTGAAGATGATCTAAGTAGGTTTGTTTGTCCATTAAGAATGATTTTGTGTTAGGAAATAGTGTTCATGGCACAATAAAAAAATAGAAAAAAGGCCGTTAAAAATGTAGGTGTCCGGTCTCTAATCTAACAATGGTAAACTTCGAATAGGGGTCCTGAGCAAACCAAGTGCAGATGGAAATTTTCTTGTTAAATCTAATGTTTTGGATATTGTAAAGGCTTCAATTGAGACAAGAATTGGCAAATTTACCAAGACGGAGCTAATGAATATTTGTCCAACGCTCAGTAGATCATCTGTAGAATCTTCTTTGAGAGAACTTATTTCAAGTGGAAAAATTAAACGTTTTGGAAATGGAAGGGCAACGTATTATTTGCGCTCTGATGCTCTAGACAAGGAAAATTGAATTTCCTTTACAGCTGATAATACTTATGTTATAAAGAAAACAAATGAAGTGGATTTTGTTGTAATAATTAATTGGAGGTAAATTAGATGGCAAAAAGTAAAGCAAGTTCAATGCAGAATTTTGGCGTCAAGAATCCCGCAATTATTACAGATGGATGCAACCCAGAATTGGTTAAAGGTGCTGATTTTGATGGGATTTTTGAAATCCCAATTATCAAAGCTCCAGAGATTTTAGCCATCCCAAAAGCAATAGTGCCCTTTAGTAAAAGAGATAAAGTAACACCTAGTCATTTTGCAATTTGTGAATATGAAAATGATATTGAGTTTGCAGACTTGTTAAGAAATCCTAATGAGTACGTAAAAGAGTTTAAGAAGTACCAAGCAGTAATAAGTCCAGATGCTTCTTTATATTGGGATGCTCCTTTTGCAGCTCAAGTTGTTAATAAGTATAGAAATCATGCCATTGGTTATTACCTACAAAAGAAAGGGGTTTATGTAATACCAAACGTAAGATGGGGAGATGAAAGAACCTACACAACCTGTATGTTTTCTCAACCGCTTGCTTTCTTAGGAATAGAGAAACACAGCATTGTAAGTATTGGCTCTTACGGTATGATAAAAACGGTGCTAGAGAAACAACATTTTAAGGCAGGACTAGGTGCAATGCTTGAATATCTAGAACCACGTGTAGTTCTAGTATATGGTTCAATGCCAAAGGCTATATTTGAGGAATTTGAGAATAAAACGGATTTCTATAGATATCCAGATTGGACCACATATGCAAAGAAGATAAAAAAAGAAGAGTCTAAAATGGAGTTGGAGACAAAAGCATAGGTAATAGATGGGCTCTGGAATAAGT
>CAVEGR010000009.1:0-6426 GCA_963615565.1 Phocaeicola massiliensis
GTGCAAAGTATGACATTTTAGACAATCTTTCTGTCAGCGCAGCACTTGATTTTGTAAATATGAACAACATCTTTAACGTTAAAGGACAAAATGCTTCAGACTTCCAACTCATTTTGGGAGTAACGTATAAACCATTCTAAGACTTAAAGAGGTTTTTGCAAAAAGTTTTAGACCTTCTTGCAAAAACCTCTAAGCCTTTTGCAATTTGGAGTTCTGTTTTTGAATGAAAAAGTTTCTTTCTATATCTATAATTTTGCTTGTTGTTTTTTCTCTTAATGCAACTGTTTCTATAATTGCAGGTGCTAATCCTCAATTACTTTATGACTCGTTTCCGCATGTCAATTTAGAAGTGTCTCCTACAAGTGAAGAGTACAAAAACAGAGGATTTTATACCACAATTCAAGACGAATATTACCGCTACTATGAACGAGATAGCTTTTTTGATATTGGCTTTAGCCTAAACGATGAGCATTTTAATCTCGTATTTGATATAGATTTTAGAGAGACTCTCAACTCTTTCTACAAGAGAGATTATTATTCAAATATCCCATATCAATTTGATACTCTCAATGATATTCTTGATCTCAACTTTCCTCGTTATGCGTTTGGAGAAATAAAATACGACAAATTATTTGTTTCATTAGGGAAAAGGCCCATATCATGGGGCCCCGGAAGATATCAATTTACAATAAGCAAAGATGTCCCTTATCTCGATAATCTATGGGCAGAGTACAATACTGACTTAAAAAGTGGAAAATTTACTTACAATTTTGTTTTCATTAGCTTTAATAAGTTAGGATTAAAATATTCAACTCTTAAAAGTAATACTTCTGATACATCAAAAGATTTCAAGACAGTTGTTGCCCACAAACTGGGATGGAACTTTGGTTTCTTTAGATTTAGTATTGGTGAGCTCAATTTGATTTATGAAAGAGTTCCTGTGCTTTTTGATATAAATCCATTTGGAGTCTATCATAATTTGTATCAAGAAGGCTCCAACGTAATGGCTTATTTAGAAGCAGAAGGAATACTAGAATTAGGCAAACTTGGCAAAGTAAGACTTTTTGGAGAGATTGAAATGGATGATTTTAGTCTTCCAACAGAAGGAGAAAAAGGAAAACCTACTGCATTTGGAATTGGAGGAGGTCTCCAATGGCATGTTTTGGCGGGCAAATTGCCAACGCTTATAAAAACAAACAAAGATAAATACTGTCTTTCTTCTAATACATATGCATTTACTTCTGGATTAAACATCACTTACGAAATTTACTTCTGCAATCCGTATAACTATAACAGAGAAGTGGATGCAGGAAAATTTACAGTTCCACTTCATACAGACGGAAATCAAGATGTATTATCTCCAAATGCTTTCTATCTTGGTTTCAAATATGGACCCAACTCTTTATATCAAGAGCTGAGAGCTGAGTACATAAGTGGAAATTTTGAAGTATCTTCTTGTGTTGGTATTCTTATTAGGGGAAACGGATACACAATAGACTCTCCTTATGGCTCTAAAACTATTGGAACTGGAGATATTGACTACAATGCTGTATATACTCTTAATGGCGAACGGATGACGACAATTCTCCTAAAGGCAGAATGCAAGTATCTGTATGCACCTGGCTTACAGGTAGAAGCATTGATTTCTACTGCATTTGATACTTATAACCAAAAGAATGCTGTGGTACTAACTTTAGGACATAGGATAGACTTCACTTCTCTTTAGGGTTTTTTAAACCTCTAAGATATCTCACATTTTGTTTTTTTAGGGAAGACTTTTGTATGTTCAATTATGAAAACGGTTCAATTGTGAAAAAAGTAATTATATTCATACTATTAGCAGTTTTTGTGGCAAGTTTCTCGTTTGCATCTAATTTTAATCTTAATGTTGGACTTGGAATTCCTTCTGAAATTGGAATTAGTTTTTTAGCAGAAAGATTTGAATTTGGAGTTAAAGTTAATACTTCCTACCTCGCAGGCGGTCTCCTTTCTTATTCTTTTATGGATAAAATTGTAAGTACCAATCTTTCTAATGCAGAAAAATTTGAATATGGGAATAAACTCATACATGGTCTTACTGTTGATTCTTATTTCAAAACTCTTGATTTTGGTATTTTTGAATTATCTCTGGGATTGTCTGTATTTGGTTTTCATATATCAAGTAAAGAAGGTGTTATTAGTCATTTTACAAAAGCAAATCTTGTCTTTTTCAATCTGAACACTAAATTAGGATTTAAGATTGGACAAAAGAGTAGTATTTATCTAAATACTGGTTTTCCTTTATTTTCTTACATTAATTATGGAGGAGAAGAAAATAATTACAACTATAGCGGTTTTGATTTTTGGGCTTTTATTCCAAAAGCAATCAAAGAAGTTGAAGATGGTGGTTGGGTTGGTGATGTGACTGGACAACTAGTTTTGTTGCTACTTGCTATGAATTTACGAATGGGTGTTTCCTATCATTTTTAGGAGTCTAGCAAATGAGAAAATTGCTTATACTATTACTAATAATTTCTTTTCTTAGTTTTATTCTGATATCTTGTAATCCTTATTCATTTGAGAAGATTTCAGAAGGCGCAAGTTATGAGCATGTAATCTTTATTGGAATTGATGGAGCCGGTAGCTATTTTGAAAAATATGAGACTTTTGCAAACATATTCAGCTCAAGTTCTACTGCCAACTCTGTTGTGAATTACCATGCTACAAGCGAAACTCCCTCTGTTAGTGCTCAAAATTGGGGCTCTTATCTTCATGGTGTAAGTCCCAATGTTCATAAATGTGTAAATGGCAGTATCTCATGTGAACGTTTCCCATATACTCAATACCCAAGTATTTTTAAGATAATTAGAGAAGTGTATCCATCTTCTTCTCTTGTGTCATTTTCAGAATGGAATTCAATCAATTATGGCTTAATTGAGCCAAGTGCAAAAGTGTATAAGTCCTCTGATAAACGTTTTTGTGCTACTGTATATACGACAAAAGAAATTGAAGACATGACACTAGAGTATTTGACAGCTAATGCATCTAATCTTCCTCAATTAATGTTCGTTCATCTTGAAAGTGTAGATGAAGCAGGGCATTCTAACGGATACGGGAGTGAAAAGTATCTAGAAGAACTTCAACAGAATATAGAATTTATATCTGAAATTGACAAAAAACTAGATTATAGTAAGACTCTCTTAATTGTTGCCACAGATCATGGAGGGCTTGTCACAAATCATGGAGGCTCTTCTCCGGAAGAAATGGATATTACTATTGCAATCAAAGGATATTCTGTAAGTGGCACAATATCTTCTTCTACAACGCCAAAAGATATTGCAACTGTAATTTTGAAAGCTTTGGGAATAAAAATACCCTCCTTCATGGAAGGTAAAATACCAGAGAAGTTAGTTCTTTAGAGGTTTTTGTACAATGAGCTCTTTAAGTACATTTGTAACTTGCCCTCTAGTAAAGTTTTTATTAACTTTATCGTTGAGTTTTAATGTTGGAGGGTTAACATGGAACGCAAACAGTTTAAAACGGAAGTATCGGAATTACTGCATCTGATAATCCATTCGTTATATTCACACAAAGAAATCTTTCTTAGAGAGCTGATTTCAAACGCATCTGATGCCTTGGATAAGCTTAAATACAAGACATTAGTTGAAGGAAATGCTCCAGAAGGAGAACTTAGAATTGATCTTTCTTTTACAGAAGGGGATAAGAGAACGCTTACAATCTCCGATAACGGTATAGGGATGAGCCATGACGAGCTCAATGAAGATCTTGGTACAATTGCAAGGTCTGGTACTAAACATTTTATCTCTAATCTTACAGATGAACAGAAAAAGGACAGCAACCTAATAGGCCAGTTTGGTGTGGGTTTCTATTCTGCTTTCATGGTTGCAGACAAAGTTGAAGTTACTTCAAAAGCCTTTGGTTGTGACCAAGCATACAAATGGACTAGCGACGGAAAAGAAAAGTACACCATTGAAGAGGCACAGCGAGATTCTTGCGGAACAACAATTGTTCTTTATTTAAACGATGAAGGCAAGGAATATGCAAACCGCTGGCAACTTGAGAACTTAGTAAAGCAATATAGTGATCACATTGCTTATCCTATTTATCTTTCTTATGATCAAAATACTTATGATGATAAGTATAACGTTACAGGAACAGAGCATAAGGTAGAGAAAATCAACAGTGCTGCAGCTCTTTGGACAAGAAACAAGAGTTCTCTTAAAGAAGAAGATTACAATGAATTCTACAAAAATACTTACTATGATTCAGAGAATCCGTTGTTCTACATTCATACAAAGGCAGAAGGAGCTACAGAGTATACAACTTTGTTCTATATTCCAGCCAAGGCTCCTTTTGATATGTACCAAGCAGACTATAAGCCGGGTGTAAAGCTTTACGTTAAGAGAGTTTATATCACAGATGATGATAAAGAGCTTCTTCCTACATATCTACGTTTTGTTCGCGGAATTATCGATAGTGAAGATCTTCCTTTGAATGTCTCTAGAGAAATTCTTCAACAGAATAAAGTCATGATGGCAATAAGAAATGCTTCTGTGAAGAAACTTTTAGGAGAATTTAAGAAAATTTCTGAACAAAACCCTGAGCTTTATACAAAGTTCATTGAGCAGTATAACAGACCTCTAAAAGAGGGCCTTTATCAAGATTATGCAAACAGGGATGAACTTCTTGAGCTAGTTCGCTTCAAGAGTACTGCCGTTGACGGATTTACTTCCTTCAAGGCATATAAAGAGAGAATGAAACAAGACCAGCAGAGTATTTATTACATCACCGGTAGCGATGAAAACACTCTTCGTAATTCACCTCTTTTGACTTCCTATAAGGAAAAGGGCATAGAAGTCCTTCTCATGACAGATAGCATTGACGACATTGTCATCTCTTCTGTTGGCAAGTATGCTAATCTCCCTCTCAAGGCCATTAATAAGAGTGGTGCAATGGACGATTTCCAGACAGAGGATGAGAAAAAGAAGGTACAAGAAGAAGGTTCAAGCCTTGTAGATAAACTAAAGAAGGCTCTTGGTGACAGAGTCAAGGATGTTATAGTTTCAACTAGACTTTCTGACGTCTCTGCTGTTGTAGTTTCTGATGAGAACGATCCATCTGTTCAAATGCAACAGATTCTTAAAGCAATGGGCCAGGACAACTACGAAGGCTCTGCTCCAATCCTTGAGGTCAATGCTGAAGATCCATTTGTCAAACGCATTATGGCTTCTCAAGATGATACATTTGTTGCAGATGCTGCCAGTGTTCTCTTGGATCAAGCTCTTCTTACAGAAGGCGTCATGCCAAAGGATCCTGCTGGTTTTACAAAAAAACTCCATAGTCTGCTTTGCTAAAATATACAGTTTGCACTACAAAACTGCCTGAATAATGAAAAAAAATACGATTTACTATTCCAAATTTCATATTTGTGGGCAATAATATTCAAAGAAGTGTTTTGGTGCTTCTAGGGGCTAGGCTAGTTTTCTCTCCCAATTCAACCTACTAGCTTAACCCTTTTTTATTTTCTACGGAATTTGGGGTCATAACTGCGTCAGTTCACTCGGGCCGTACCTTAAGTACTGTCCCTCGTTCCTATTCTTGTTCTGTCTCCCAAATTCCTTGAAAATCTCTATACAATTTTGGGGTCATAACTGCGTCAGTTCACTCGGGCCGTACCTTAAGTACTGTCCCTCGTTCCTATTCTTGTTCTGTCTCCCAAATTCCTTGAAAATCTCTATACAATTTTGGGGTCATAACTGCGTCAGTTCACTCGGGCCGTACCTTAAGTACTGTCCCTCGTTCCTATTCTTGTTCTGTCTCCCAAATTCCTTGAAAATCTCTCTTGTGAAGTGGTATAACGTTGTTATGGCAACTAGCAGAAGAGACACAGCTGATTCTTATACACTCAGAGCCCATAGAGAGGGGTATCCTGCAAGAAGTGTTTACAAACTTGAAGAAATACAGAGGGCCAACAATATCATTAAACCCGGTGATACTGTTTTGGATGTAGGTGCAGCTCCGGGAAGCTGGACTCTGTACACACATAGGATGCTTCTCAAAGGAAAAGGAACAATTATTAGTGTTGATCTTAACCCTTTGAATCTTAATCCCGTGCCACCAACGGTTATAGCCTATGTGGGAGATGCTTTCTCAAAGGAAATCAGAGCAAAACTTACAAGTCATGGTCCTTTTGATGCCATAATTAGTGATGCTGCTCCAATGACAACTGGCAACCGTACTGTGGATACAACAAGAAGCGAATGGCTTGCAGAGCAAGTTGTTATTTTGGCTCAAGAGCAGCTGAAAACTCATGGAAATCTCGTTATCAAAATCTTCCAAGGTGGCGGGCAGCAGCAAATTCTTCAAACTATGCGTTCTATGTTTGTTAAAGCCAAAACACTTAAGCCTAAAGCTTGTAGAGTAGAT
>CAVEGR010000010.1:0-7225 GCA_963615565.1 Phocaeicola massiliensis
CCGTTGGGCACAAGCAATGCGTGAGATGAGCGGTAGGTTGGAAGAAATTCCTGGTGAAGAAGCATTCCCAGCTTACTTGGAAAGTGTTATTGCTGCTTTCTATGAGAGAGCTGGAAAGGTTCGTCTTAGTGATGGAACTACTGGTTCAGTTACCATTGGTGGTACGGTTAGCCCAGCAGGTGGTAACTTTGAAGAACCTGTAACTCAAGCAACTTTAAAAGTTGTTGGGGCTTTCCATGGACTTAGTAGAGAACGTTCTGATGCAAGAAAGTACCCAGCTATTCATCCTCTTGAATCATGGTCCAAATATGAAGGTATCATTGATAAAAATAGGGTAGAAGAGGCTCGTGGGATATTGTTCAGGAGCAACGAGATTAACCAAATGATGAAGGTTGTTGGTGAAGAAGGTACTTCTGTTGAGGATTACATCATTTATCAGAAGGGCGAACTTCTTGATGCAGTATACCTTCAGCAGAACTCTTTTGATCCTGTTGACTGTGCTGTTCTTCCTGAGAGACAAAAAGAAGAATTTAATCTCCTTTATTCTGTCTTAATGGGTGATTATGACTTGGAAAACAAGAAAGAAGTACGTTCGTTCTTTAACGAAATGCGTCAGAAGTTCCTAGACTGGAATAGCGTTTTGACAACTGATCCACGTTATGCTCAGTACGAACAAGACATAAAAGACCTTTATGCCTCTAAGTCACGCAATTGCTAGGAGATGAGAAGATGAACAAAGTCTATACAAAGATTGAGTCCATAGTTGGCGATGTTATTACTGTTAGAGCTGAAGGTGTTAGATATAATGACCTTGCTGTTGTTGGCAAGAGTTTTGCAAACGTTATTAAGCTTGATGGTGATCTTGTGAGCCTTCAGGTTTTTGCCGGAGCAAAGGGCATTTCTACAAATGATGCTGTTCGCTTTTTAGGCGTTCCTATGAAGGTCAGTTTTTCAGACAATCTTCTTGGTAGAGTTTTTGATGGCTCCGGGCGTCCTAGAGATAACGGACCTGCTCTTGAAGATAATATGATTGAGATTGGTGGTCCTTCTGTTAACCCTGCAAAGAGAATTGTTCCTAAGAAGATGATTAGAACTGGTATTCCAATGATTGATGTTTTCAATACATTGGTTGAATCCCAGAAGCTTCCTATTTTCTCTGTTAGTGGTGAGCCTTACAACGAACTTTTGGCTAGAATTGCTATGCAAGCTGAGGTTGACTTAATCATCCTTGGTGGTATGGGTCTTAAGTATGATGATTATCTATTCTTCAAGGATACGTTGGAGAAGGGTGGTGCTATGAACAGAACTATAATGTTTATTCATACTGCAAGTGACCCAACTGTTGAATGTATGATGATTCCAGATATGGCTTTGGCTGTTGCTGAAAAGTTTGCAATTCAAGGCAAGAGAGTTCTTGTTCTTCTTACTGATATGACAAACTTTGCTGACTCCCTCAAAGAGATGGCAATTACAATGGACCAAGTTCCTTCAAACAGAGGTTACCCTGGAGACTTGTACAGCTCACTTGCTAGCCGCTATGAAAAGGCAGTTGACTTTGAAGGTGCTGGTTCCTTGACCATTTTGGCTGTTACAACAATGCCTGGTGATGATGTTACTCACCCAGTACCAGATAACACTGGTTACATTACAGAAGGTCAGTATTATCTTAAAAATGGTCATATTGAGCCTTTTGGAAGCCTTAGCCGTTTGAAACAGAATGTTAATAAAGATACTAGAAACGACCATAGAGCTTTGATGGATTGTCTTATTAAGCTTTATAGTGCCTATAGAGAGTCTCTAGAGAAAAAATCTATGGGATTCTTAATGACAGAATGGGATGAAAAGCTTCTTAAGTATGGTCACTTGTTTGAAACAAAGTTGATGGATCTTTCAGTTAATATTCCTCTTGAAGAGGCTTTGGACTTAGGTTGGGAGATTCTAGCAGAATGTTTTGAGCCTAATGAAACTGGACTGAGAAGTGAACTTATAGCACAGAGATGGCCAAAGAAGACGGAGGCATAAAGTGGCAGTTAAGCTGACTAAGAACGAACAGAAGAAGCAGAAAGACCAGCTCAAACAATATGAGCGGTATTTGCCTACTCTCCAGCTCAAAAAGCAGCAACTCCAAGTAGTTATACGTCAAATTGAGGCTCAACTTGTTGAGTACAAGGAAAAGCAAGCCCAGTTGGTACAAAGCGCACAAGACTGGATTAGTGTATTTGGCGAAAACAGTGTTTTTGATGCGGATAAACAATTAGACAAGTTAGTACAGCCTGACAAGATTGTCCGTGGAGAAGGAAACATTGCTGGCGTTATGATACCTGTTTTCCAGGATTTGACCTTTAAAAATATCAATTATAGTGTGGAGGATTATCCTCTTTGGGTTGATAAAGCGGTTTATCTTCTCAGAGACAGTGCTAGAATTGATGCTATGATGGCTACGCTTCGTATTCAAGTTGACCTTTTGGGAAAAGAGCTTAGAACTACGAGTCAGAGGGTTAATCTGTTTGAAAAGGTTAAGATTCCTGAAACTAAGGAAAATATCCGTAAGATAGGAATTTATATTGGAGATCAGCAGACCGCGGCTGTCGTGCGCGGTAAGATAGCAAAGAAAAAGCTTGCAGGCAAGGAGGATGAATAATGATTGAACGAATGAAAAAAATTATTGTTGTAGCTCCAGTTGATCGCAAAGCTGAAATGCTCAATGCTATTAGAGATTTTGGTGTCATTCATATTTCTCAAAAAAATGCGCCAGAATCAAAATACACAGAGAAGTTCTCCTCTTTAGATAAGGTTCGTGCCGCTCTTTCTGAACAGCCTAAGGTTGCACAGAATCCAATTCTTGAGAAGAAAGAGTTTAATTCTCTGAATGAAAGGTTATGTAAGGCAGTTTCTAGCATAAAGCCTTTGGAAGATGAGCTTTTTGTTCTAAACAATGAGAAGCTAAAGATTAGTGCTTGGGGTACGGTAGATCCAAAAGATGTTATAGCTCTTGCAGAGGATGGAGTTGAGTTATCTTTCTATCAATTAAGCAATAAAGAAATTTCACAACTTCCTGAAGATACAAAGTTTATACGTCTTTCTGATTCCAGCAAAATCAAAAATATTGCTGTCATTGGACAACCTTTGGACGAAAACTTTTCTTCTGCAAAGCTTGAACTTCCTAAGCGAGGAGTAGGTGAAATTGATGCTGAAATTTCAAGAGTTTCTTTTGCTCTTCATGAGGCTAAAACTCTTATAACTTCTTCTGCTGCCTTTATTTCAAGTTATGACCACTACATGCTTAAGACTATGGACGATATTCTATATTCTTCTGTCAGTGGTGCTGTAGAGCAGCAAGAAAGCCTGTGTTGTTTGACTGGTTTTATTCCTGTAACAGATCTTGAAAACTTTAAGTCTCTTGCAAAACAAAATTGCTGGGCATATGCTTTTGATGATCCATCTGAGGAAGACCCAGTTCCTACTAAAATTAAATACAACAAAGTCACTCAAATGATGCAACCAGTATTTGATATGCTTGGAACTGTTCCAGGATATAATGAATACGATATTAGCATGTGGTTCTTGTTGTTCTTTGCTTTGTTCTTTGCAATGATTATTGGTGATGCAGTATATGGACTTTTGTTCATAGGTGTTGCAGCTGCCATTCATATCAAGACAAAGAAATTGACCAATTTAACTATGCTCATATATGTTATGGGCGGTGCTACGTTAGTTTGGGGTGCTTTAACTGGTACTTGGCTAGGAAGTGAAAAAGCTATGGAGATTCCTTTCCTTAGAATGCTTGTAATTCCAAATATTGCTAACTATCCAGAGTACTTTGGTGTTTCAGCTGATGATGCACAGAATACAGTTATGAAATTCTGCTTTATGATTGGGACAATTCAGCTTTCTCTGGCTTGTTTAATGAATTTTATAAGAAACTTTAAACAAAAGAGTTTAGCATTTGTCTCAGACTTGGCAACGTTGGCATCAACTGTTAGTTTGTATTTTCTAATTTTAATGCTTGTTGTTGGTGCAGATGTTAACATAAGTGCTATTTTTAGTGTTATTGGGATTTGTTTTGTCTTGGTTGTATTGTTTGGTTCCCAAGAACCAGGACAGAGTTTTGGAGCTGGTGTAAAAGCTGGCTTGGGTGGTGCGTTCACGACATTTCTTAACACAATTAGTTCGTTTGGTAATGTCATGAGTTATATTCGTTTGTTTGCAGTTGGTATGGCTTCTCTTGCGATTGCGCAAAGCTTCAATGGAATGGCCGAATCAATGCTTCATGGTCTTGCTCTACCGGCTGGAATTTTGATTCTAGTCATTGGACATGGACTGAATATTGTTATGGGTATGCTTAGTGTTGTTGTTCACGGTATGCGCTTGAATCTTCTGGAGTTCTCAGGCCAGCTTGGAATGGAATGGGCTGGAATTCCATACGAACCGTTCAAAAAGAACGCCTGAGATTTCAGGAAAAATTTAAAAACTTAGAAAACAATAATAGGAGATTGTTGAAATGATTATTAAAATGATTGGTTTGGTTGTTGCCTTCTTCTTTTCTGCACTTGGTTCTGCATTTGGTGTTGGTGTTGCTGCACTTTCAGCTGTTGGTGGATGGAAGAAATGTTATGCTAATGGAAAGCCTGCTGCATTCATGATGGTTGGTTTTGCTGGTGCTCCTCTTACACAGACAATTTATGGATTCCTTCTTAAGAACTTCATCCAGAGCGCAATGTTGAACGGTGCTCCAGATGTTATTTGTTTCATTGTTGGTGTTCTTGGTGGTGCAATCATTGGTCTTTCTGCTTACCTTCAGGGCCGTTGTTCAGCTTCTGCTTGTGATGCTCTTGCTGAGACTGGTAAAGGTACATCTAACTACCTCATTGTTATTGGTATCATTGAGACTGTTGCTTTGTTCACACTCGTTTTCAGCCTCTTGATTCTCAACTCAGCAGTAGGTCTTGCTTAATAATTTCATACCTTCCCTCATATCTGTGGGGGAAGGTCTTTTTTTATGCTTTTAGTTGTCATTCTTTTTGTTCTACTTTTAGTTTTGGCCCTTATTGAATCCATTACCCATACCCGTCATGTGAACGCCATACCAATTCGCATTCTAGTCAACGGCACACGTGGCAAAACCACAGTAACACGCCAGCTTCACAATGCACTTTCATCTAAGATGTCTGTACTATCAAAGACAACTGGTTCCCAAGCCATTCTTATCTATCCCGATACTTCTGAGCATTTTATAAATAGACTTTTTGGATATCATCTTATACGTGAACAGTATAAGTTTTTTTCATTAGCTTATTCTCTTAAAGTTAATGCTGTAGTAGTAGAATGCTGCGCTGTAAGTCCTGAAAGTCAACTTATTATGGCACAAAGACTTGCAAGACCTACGTGCAGTATAATAACAAATACTCGTATAGATCATGTAGATCAAATGGGGAAAACTATAAAATCAACAGCAGAAGTTTTAAAACTATCTGTTCCTAAAGGACAAAAGTTCTATACTAGTGACCATTTCTTTGATTCTGACTCTCAAGCTATTGTAGTTCATGGTAGTAATGAAGAGCTGGTTTCTACTGTACTTAATAATGAATTCAACATTAAGGATGTTTCTTTTAATTCTTACAAGCCTGATATAGGTTTAGTTGGACCGTTTTTTCTTGGAAATTTTCTTATTGTAAATGGATTTGCTGCAAACGATAAAGAAAGTGCCTCTCAACTATTGGACAAATATTCGTGTCAAAATTATGCTATTCTATATAATAATAGAGCAGACAGAGAATTTAGAGTTCCTTATTTTTCTTCTTTATTTGAGTCTTACAATGTAAAACATGTCATTGTTTTGGGAGAACATGTAAATAAATGTGTACGTTTTTTCTCAAAGCATGTACCCTGTGCTAAAGTAGAAGGTTTTAAAGGTACTAATGATAGCCTAATTTCTATGTTAGAAGCAAAAAAATTCAATGTTATTATTGGTATGGGCAATATTAAAGGAGCTGGTATAGAGCTAATTGAATATTGTATGCAAAAAACTTCAAAGGAGGACTTAAATGCTTAAAGTTGCAGTTGCGTTAAGTATAATCCTTGGTTTCTTATCTCAAGAGTTCCTTGGACTTGCCTCTGGAGGACTAGTTTCTGCAGGTTATCTTGCTTTCTTCTTTAATCAACCATATAGAATCCTTTCTACTATCATTTTAGCTATAATTGTCTTTGGATCTGTTAAAGCTATTGAGCAGGTTCTTTTTATTTACGGACGTAGACGTTTTGCCGGCTGTGTGCTTTTAGGTATCATTTATGCTTGGATTTTAAATGATATTTTAGTTTCTTCAACTTTTATAACTGAAGACATTAGAATTATTGGCTATGTTGTGCCCGGACTTATTGCAAATGATATGTTAAAACAAGGTATATTTAAAACACTAGCTGTACTTATAATAATTACTATTTCTATTATATTATTGCACTTAGCTGGAGCTTTTTGATGAAAAAGATTCGGTCTATTTATCTAGTGTTAACTTTGCTTGTATTATTAGTCACTTTAGCTGTTGTTCTTTTAACCAAAAATCAAATTCATACTTCTTATTATGATACTCAAATTGAGGCTTCAACTCTTATGCAACACTGCTTAGATATCCTAAAAGAGTATGTAATAGATAACAATATCTCCATAGAAAAAGAAGATTTAAATAAAACAGGCTTAATTGGTCCAGAGATTTCTGAGCTTACTACCACACTTGGACATGAAGATGCAAAACGTTCAACTTTGAACCCAAACTGTGCTGCAATGATGGTTAAATACTTTGTTGATGCAGAGCTAAATGAAGGGGATGTTGTTGCTGTTGGAACAAGTGGATCGTTTCCAGGTCTTGCAATTGCTACTTTATGTGCTGCACAAGCTATGAAATTAAAAGTCAGACTTATAGCTTCTTATGGAGCTTCTACATATGGTGCAACGCGAGTAGAGTTTAATATTGCAACAATATTGAAAATTTTAAAAATATCGGATTTGGTAGAGTTTGAATTTCTAGCTGTCTCCCCGGGTGGAGATAACGATTACGGTGTTGGTGCGTATGATGGCCTGTTGTATGAAAATACTCGTGATTTGGTTGTGTCTCTTGGACAGAGTGAGGATGTGGAATTTATTGATTTTAATGATGTAGTAAAGAGTATTGACCGTAGATTGAAGCTTTATGGGGATGATGTTAACTTGTTTGTTAATATTGGTGGTGCG
>CAVEGR010000011.1:0-12683 GCA_963615565.1 Phocaeicola massiliensis
CAAAGCCAACCCTCAAAAATATAATTTGCCCTTGTTGGTTCGCCAATTGTGAAATTTTCATCCTCAATTGTAAAGGTTCTTGGAACATTAAATTCTCCGTTTTCCATGTTTAAAATCACGTCATAAACATGTAACTGATACAGAGGAACATAAATTCTGTTTCCAAAAGAACCCTTTTCAAGGACTAAGTTAGTTTTTGCTTCTGTATACTCTTCATTATCCAAAACCCAACCCATAAAATCATAACCAGTACGATTAAGGTCTCTAATATTTACAACATCTTCAATTGTATATCTAGTTGGATATGTGTAATCATCAACTAGTTCTGGAGCCCCAAACCTTGGTCCGTATTCTTCTGCATTTGCATAATCAATAGTGTAAACTATAGTACCCCAAATTGCAGTAAAGAGCTTATCACCAAAACTTTTTTTAGGGATAGTTATAGTTTCAAAAACATTTCCATTATCATCTGTCCACCCTAAGAAATCATAAGAATCTTTGACAGGAGAAGGAATTGTGAAGGTTTCACTTTCATAATTATAACTTACAGGATAATCACATTCAAATTTACCATCATCTAGATTATAGCTTAAAGTATACTCTTCAGTTTCCCATTGAGCCTCAAGTTCAACATCCCTATCTATGAAAGTGTCATCAAATCTTGAATTGTATATTTTATCACTAGTTTTTTCTTTCCAGCCTTTAAATACATAGAAATCTTTTGCTGGTGCGTTAAGCTCAAAACCTTCCAAATTATATACAAATATATCAGGATTTTTTTCTTTCAATGTGCCACCTTTAAGGTCATAAGTTATTTTGTGAACATTACGTTGCCAAACAGCAACCAATTCTTTATCTCCTGTCGTTCCAACTTTAATAGAATAGTCAAGATTTGTTCCGCTTAAAACCATCTCAGCAGTAAGTGTACTTAAATTAACTTCACTTTTTGGTTTTTCAATCCAACCAAGGAATGTCAAACCTTCTCGTGTTGGAGCAATAAAAGACACCGTTTGTGTAATGTCATAAGATTCAGGATTTTTTGGTTTCTCTTCTACTGGTTCCTCTTCTATTGGCTCCTCTTCAACAGTTACTTCTGGCACTATTTCAGGTTTCTCTTCAGATTCCTCTACAGGAGGAACATACAAATCATCTATGATAAGTCCTCCTTCAAAATAGGTAATATGATATTGAATAGGAGACCAATGAGCTGTATACAACTTTTCTTCAGTTATTTCCTCTCTTTTCACAGAGAATACAAAGTTAACTTCTAAAGCAACCTCATTTGCAATTTCAGAAGATTCTTTTTTTTCAGACGATTCAGCTTCAATTTCTATGGGTGTTTCTACCCAGCCCATGAACGTATAGCCTATCCTTTCTGGTACAGGTAGAACAATTTCTTCGTTCTCGCTTCTAGATTCAGATATCGCTCTTGCCAGTTCGCTATCTGAAACAATTCCACCAGCAGGGTCAAACGAAATTAAATGTCCATTAATGTACAATTCTGAATCACTGTCTTGCACTGTTGTACTACATGCAACAAGGGAAAGAACAGCAACCAAACAAAAAACAATGAGTTTAAATGTTTTTTTCATAAGAATTCCCAACCTTTTTATGTGATTTGTTTAATTCTAACACATAAATCCAAATATGTGGAAGTTTTTTTAGCAATCAAACCATTACAAATGAATCATCACGGAAACCGGCAAAGCTAACATTGTCAGGAACAGGTTTTTCAGTAGTAATAACAATACCAAGCTCTGGAATACGCACAGCAAACTCGCCAGCCTTCTCCGCTTTATGAATGTTCTTGCAACCAAGAATACGTGCAGCTTCAATGCTTTGAGGATTATCAAAGAGTTCAACAGTCCTTCCAGTCTTAATTATTTTGCCATTAGAAATTAGTGCAATGTATGAACACATAAATGAAGCCTCATCTTTGCTATGTGTTACCATCACAACCGGCTTACCATATGTAGAAAGTAATTCCAAAAGCTCAGGTTGCAAATTCTCTTTGAGATTTGTATCCAATGCAGAAAATGGCTCATCCAACAAAATAAGTTCTGGCCTACTGACTAGAATACGAGCTAAAGCAACACGTTGAGCTTGACCACCTGAAATTTCAGACGGCTTTTGAGCTTCAAGGCCTTCAAGACGTAATAACTTCAACGATTTCTCATAAAGATCCTCTTTTTGAGCCTTATCTTTCAAATTATGCAATCCAGTCATGATATTCTTTTTAACATTCATAGTCTTAAACAAAGCATAATTCTGAAAAAGATAGCCTACTCTACGCTCCTGTATCTTTAAATTCACATGAGACTTACTGTCAAAAAGCACACGATCTCCCAAGACAATACAACCCTCATCAGGACGTTCAATACCTGCAATACATTTTAATGTAAGGCTCTTTCCGGAACCACTAGCGCCCAAAAGTCCTGTAATAAGAGCATCGGTTTCAAAACATGATTGAAGAGTAAAGCTACCATAATTTTTTGAGATATCTACATGAAGTTTCATTTGTGCCTCTTTTTCTTTTCAAGCAAGTTTACTGTAAGTAAGACTACAGCAGAAATAGCAACGTTAATAAGAACCCAAATATAAGCTTCAGCTTCATTATTAGTCCTCCAAAGCTGATAAACTGTAGTAGAAATAGTTGCAGTCTTTCCCGGAGTATAACCAATCAACATACTTGTTGCGCCGTACTCGCCTAGAGCACGAGCAAAAGCCAAAACAATACCAGCAATAATACCTTGCTTGCACTCTGGCAGCTTAATATGCCAGAAAATATAACTATTACTTAAACCAAGAGTTTGCCCTGCTTCTTGCAATGTAGTGTCAAACGCTTCAAATGCGCCACGAGTAGTTCTATACATAAGAGGAAAAGCAACAACAGCTGCTGCAATGATTCCTCCATACCATGTCATAACAAATTTAATGCCAAATTGACCAAGAAATTGACCTATAGGCCTCTTCACTCCAAAAATAAGAATAAGAAAGAATCCAACAACAGTTGGAGGAAGGACCAATGGCAAAGTTAAAATAACATCTAAAATACCCTTCAAAATAGGATGAAGTTTAGCAATAAAATGAGCCAAAAAAATTCCTAAGAAAAAGACTATTATAGATGAAAAAAAAGCAATTCTTAATGAATTATATAAAGGAAACCAATCCATAAAACACCAAATAAATACAACAAGAGGAGGACATAAGCCCTCCTCTCATATTGTCTTAATAAAATTAAAGAGCGCTAGCAAAACCTACGCTTGCAAAGATAGCCATAGCTTCATCACCCTTAAGATATTCAAGGAAAGCCTTAGCTGCTTCAGCATTCTTTGCATTAGCAAGAACTGCTGCTGGATAAATAACTCTTCCATTTGTCATAGCTTCAGTTGCTGTGTCTACAACTGTAAGACCTGCAGAATATGCATCTGTTGCATAAATGATACCACAATCAACAGAAGCTTGTGCAACCTGGGTGGTAACTTCTTTAACATTAGTTCCATATGTCAAGCAACCTGCTGCAGCAACTTCAGCTTCATCAATACCATAGTAAGCAAAAATCTTCTGCGTATACTGTCCAACAGGAACATCACTGTTACCAATTGCCAAGAAAACTTCATGTTTCTTAAGAAGATCTGCTAGCTGGTCATAGCTTGTAATTCCTTTTGGATTGCCTTCTGGAACAGCAAGAGCTGTCTTATTTTCAAGAAGGTTTACACGAGTTGATTCGTCAATCATTTTAAGATCACTAAGTGCATTCATCTGCTTCTGAGCTGCTGAAATGAAAAGATCACAATCTGCACCTTCTTTCATCTGAGTCAAGAGAGTACCACTTGAGTCAAAATTATAAGTAATTGTGACATTAGGATTTGCTGCTTCATAGAGACCTTTGATTTGGTTCATTGTCTCAGTCATTGATGCGGCAGCAAAAACAATAATTTCAACATTTTGAGCCTGAGAAGTTGTCTCTGTAGCTGCCTGTGCGAAAACACTTGTAAGTGTAACCATTGCGACAAGAAGAATAACTAAAGCTTTCTTCATTTTATGTCCTCCAGATATAATTATTTGAGGTTTTTGTAAAACGTTCTTCATGAATCTTGGCTTTGGATCCGCAACTCCAAATCCAATCTTCACAAAGCTCATTTTGCAAAAACCTCATTTATCAAGTTTTTCACCCCTCAATAGTCCTAGACCATGAGGGAGTGCTTCTATGATCACATCTAAACTTTCCACCACAGCCTTTGGACTGCCCGGAAGATTAATTATTAGCGTACTATTTCTGATTACCGATACTCCACGCGAAAGCATTGCATGAGACGTCTTGGTGAGGCTATACGCTCTAATTGCTTCACTTATGCCCGGAGCGTTTTTTGTAGCAACAGACAGCGTCACCTCTGGGGTAATATCGCGCGCAGCAAACCCCGTTCCACCAGTTGTCAAAACAAGGTCCACCTTTTCATAGTCCGATAATCTTATCAATTCTTTCTCTAAACTAGCTTTATCATCTGAAATTAAAATATATTCAGGCTGGCTATAACCCTTTTCAATCAAATAATTTATAATTGTTGGACCAGAGAGGTCTTCTCGCTCTCCAGAAAAAGCCCTATCAGAAAGAGTTATGACAGTAACTTTGAACTTGCTAACATCAATTTTATTTTCCATCATACACCTCTTCCAAATGTGCAAAATGGAAAATGACATACTTTACAACCTAAACAGAATCCGCCATGGCCTAAGCCAGCTAAGTATTCAGCTGTTATAGGAACATTTGCCATAATTCTAGGAAGAACTAAGTCAAACACAGTTCTTCCTGCATACATAACACAACCAGGAAGACCAACAATAGGCCTACCGTCAGCAAGATATCCCATAAGAAACATCGCACCAGGTAAGACAGGTGAGCCATATGAAATAATATTTGCGCCACTAGTTTTTATAGCAAGAGGAGTTTTGTCATCAGGATCAACACTCATTCCTCCAGTACAAATAATCATCTCAATTTCTGGATTATCAATCATTGATTGAATGCCGGCAACAATGTGATCTGTGTTATCATCACTAACTACATGAGAAATCATTTGACAACCAAATTCTGCCATTTTATCTTCAATAACAGAAGTAAAAGTATCTTTGATTCTACCGTAGTAAACTTCATTACCAGTTGTGACAACACCATATTTTTTTGACTTAAACGGAATAATGGTCATAAGAGGCTCAGACCCTGCAACTTCCTTAGCCTTATCCATCTTTTCTTTTTCAATTACCAATGGAATAATTCTTGTGCCACAAAGTCTTTGTCCCTTCTCTACTTTAATTCCCGTTGGAATTGTGGCAATCATCATTTCGCCAAGAGAATTAACTTCTCTTAAGCGCTCAACATCAACTAGAAAAAGACCTGTTTCATCTGCAATAAGCTCAATTTTGCCTTCTTTAACGTCACTTGGATGCATATTTGCACCTTGGCAAATTTCGCGTAAAATCTCAGCTGCATCATTTTCATGAAGAGTAGAAGAATCGGCCTGCCAAATATACACGTTGTCTTTTCCAACGCTGAGAAGTACAGGAATGTCCTCTTCTTGGATAATGTGGCCTTTTCTGAAAACTGGCCCTTTTTTTTCGCCACGAATGATTTGTGTGATGTCATGGCACAAGACCTGACCTACAGCGTCCTGTGTTCTCATCAATTTATAAGGTACCAAACTCAGCCTCCATTATATTGCTAAAAAGATAACGACCGAGTTACATTCTAAAAGAAAACGAATTATTGTTCAACTATGTTAAAATGCATACTTAATTTGTGTACCAATATATAAATTACAAATTGAAGTTGAACTAGTTGGGTTTGTAGATAAAGAACCTAAAACTGTCAATTCTATTTCATTTAAAAACATTGTTGTGCAATACAAAGAACATTGTATTTTACAATATTGATTTGAGAGCCAACTGTTTGACTCTACAACTGTTATGCTTGTTCTATCTGTAATATTATAAGAAAATACAGCACTCAAATCATGAGCCTCATTTAGAAAATCGCCTAGATAGGATAAATATAGGTTAAGAGCATGATTCTCATACTCTTTGGCAATTGTAACAGTTTTGTATAAGTTTGCCATAATTCTAAAGTCATTTGTATTTCTAAAAGAACTTTCAACAGCTATGTTAATGTCAAAATAAAGGTTTAAATCAATTAAAGCACTAGCTTTATGTGTTGAATCAGAATAAACATATGAAAGCCTAATTTCTTTAAGTATTTCTAAAGAAGGACTATATCTAAACAATGTACTAACTTTATCTTTTTTTACATCTTCAATTGCTGGCAAGTAGGTAATATCTATAGAAGAATTTGCAAAAATTGGATGTGAGATACTAAAAAACCAAAAATTGTTTTCTGAGTCTTGACGTAAAAGTGACTTGGAAGATATTAGGTCTCCTCCCCTATATATTTGTTCTATCCCCCAAGAAATTGGAGCTTTACCTACTACAATTGTAAGTTTGTTACTTCCAAATGTTGGCACACATAAACGTGCATAAGCCGTGTCTAAAACTAGATACGAAATTATAGTACTTCCAACATCAAAATGAAACTTCATTTCACTTGTAAAAGAATTTGATGTGTTATAAATAAACTGCAAATATGGAGAAAAATAACATGTTTGAAAATTTGTATCAGTTTTTCTTACAGAATCTTTATTTACTTCCCAAGTGCTTATTCCAACAAATGAAGCTCCTCCATTTATTGTCACATTAGAGGCACTTGCAGCAAAACAATTTGGCTCTAATCCATAGATGAGCCCAACAATGCAAAACAATACAAAAAAAATCAAAGCTAAAACACGTTTTAAATTTACCATGCAAGTTTCTCCTTATAAAAATGGACGCATTGCTGCGTCCAGAAAGTTTCAGGTGCATCTATACGGTCCATGATGTAGCGCCACAGTAATGCACCCAAGGATCAAGAATGCAATTCGCAGAGATTTGGGTGCAGTACAAGAAGCAAATCATGGGACAGTATTACCTATACGGCCCATGATAAAGTGCCACAGTAATGCACTCAATGATCAAGAATTAGAGACTGTAGTTTGCACCTACTGTTATATACACTGGAATTGCAGTTTGATCATATTTTTCAAGAGAAGAAGCAACATCTTTATTTGTATTTACAAACTGAACACCTGTTCTTGTAGAAGTTGTAATTGCAAAACTGTTTGTAAGATTAAAAATAATAGTTTCTTCAACACCAAGACCAAGAGAAAGGTTGAATTTGTCATCAAAAAAGCTAGAACCAGCAAGACCCTGAAGTCCAGCACTTAACTCCCATTCAAAAAGTCCATTTCTTCCAAGTGGCAGATTATAAACAAATCCAAGATAGAAAACAGCATTTGGATTTCTATCTAGATCATATTCGCTATTTTCTTTACCATTATAGTAAGTTGCACCAATGGAATATGTATTAAGTCCAAGTTCAAACTTTACAAAAGTAGAATCTGAAAGACCATAATAAACACAACCAGTAACATTTCCACCAAGTTCAAGAATGTTAGTATTATTCTGAGAACGATTATCAGAACCAACACCTGCATTTATACCAACTTTAATTTCTCCACTATATGCAAATGCACATGTCATAGCAAGAAGGACAACTAAACCAATTGTCAAAATTTTTTTACTCATTTATTTTCCTCCATGGAAAAGAATTTCTTGGCAAATATATCAAATTTTATAAATTTTTAAAAGAGTTTTTTCCATTTCATCTAATGTATAAATATCCTGAGAAATATCAAATCCAGCTCCACTTAAGGCTTTTGCAAGACGTATCATAGAGGGGAGAAAAATATCGGGATAAGATAAGGAAGATGAAAAGACCTGTGATGGTGTTCCGCATGCAACAATACTGCCATCATCCAACATGACAACTTTATTGCAATGTGTTGCAATGTCGTCCATGTTGTGCGAGACAAGAATGATTGTTTTACCTGAATTATTTAATGTATGCAGGATTGAGAAAAGTAAGTTGTGCATTGCTGGATCTAAGCCAGCCGTAGGTTCATCTAAAATTAAAACACTTGGCTCCATTGCAAGAATTCCTGCAATTGCAACTCTACGCTTTTCACCTCCAGAAAGAAGCAACGGGTCACGCTCATAGAATGAGGAATCAAAATTCATTAATGACAGTGCTTTTATTGCAGATTTTTTTGCCTCAATCTCATTCATTCCAATATTTAGAGGCCCAAACATAACATCTTTAATTACCGTTGACTCAAATAGTTGAAACTCTGGATATTGAAATACAAGACCAATTTCAGATGGCTTATAACTAGACTTAATAATACCACTACTAGGCTTAATTAGCCCTTTAAGCAGACGAACCAACGTGGTTTTTCCGCAACCAGAGGCACCAGCAATACCAACAAAAGAACCTTCTGATATTGTCAGATTGATATTCTTTAAAGCCAATTTTTCAAACGAGGTATCACTGTTATAAGTATAAAAAACATCAATTAAATCAAATGACATGGAAATATCCTCGCAAGAACCCCTAAAACTAAAAAAAATAAAACAATAGCATATGAAATATAGTCACTCTTGCTGTATTTTAGAGGTTTTAAAACACTAGGCTCGCATGAGCCGTAAAGTCTACTGTCCATTGCAATAGCTAGATTATCGGCCTTACGGAAAGCAGAGACAAAAAGTGGAATTATTAAAGGAAAGAGAGCTTTTGCGCGAGCTACAAGATTACCACTTTCAAAATCAGCACCTCTTGCTTTTTGAGCTTCCATTATATGTAAAGCTTCATTTGATAAAATGGGAATAAACCGTAACGCAAGCACTATCATTGTAGAAAAGTCGTGAACTGGAATGCCAAACTTTTTTAAAAAACCAAGAGACTTTTCAAGTGCAGAAGAAATATCTTTAGGTTTTGTAGTAGTACAGAGCACATTAGAGCCCCAAATGACCTCAAACATGCGTAATGTTAAATTAATTGCCTTTTTTAGACCATCATTAACAAAAAAAAAGTTAATAAGATCTGCAATAAGAACAACAATAATTATAGGTTTAAGACCACGTAAAACATACTTAAATGGTACATTTGATAGAATCATTAAAAAAATAAGACTAGCTAAGCATAAAATAATGCCAGTTATATCAGATGATAGAAAAACAAGGATAATATAAATGAGAAGACCAAACAATTTAGTTCTTGGATCAAGATTATGAAGAGGACTTGATGTTGGATAGTATTTGCCCAAAGTAACATCTTTAAGCATTACAGTCCTCCCTCTTTTTTGGCTTTTTCTGATATATTCACAAGTGATGTAAAAGCTTTACAGAATTGATCAACAGTTAATATTTCAGCTGGAAGATTAATACCTTTAGCACAAAGACTCTTTGAAAGTTGACAGACCAAAGGTAACCCAAGTGAACAAAAAACATCAGTAGAAAAAGAAGAACTTAATAAAGTCTCAAGAGTTCCTTCAAAATTAACACTTCCCTTTTGTAACACAACAACCTTATCAGCACCAATGCATTCTTCAATGTTATGAGTAATCATAACAATTGTAATGCCAGAAGTTTTATGAAGATTTTCAACAAAATTTAAAACCAGCTTTCTGCCTTGTGGGTCTAACATGGAAGTAGCTTCATCTAAAATCAAATATTTAGGCTGCATAGCAAGCACACTTGCAATACTAACCATCTGTTTTTGTCCACCAGAAAGATTGTTTGGATTAATAAAACGTAGAGGTTCAAGGCAAGTTAACCTAATGCAATTATCAATACGCTTTTTCATTTCATCAATAGATAGACCCATATTTTCAAGCCCAAAAGCTATTTCATCTTCCACAGTATCACAAACAATTTGATTATCTGGATTTTGAAAAACAATACCCACTTTGGATCTAATTGCATAAATATTAGACTTGTCTGACGAATTTAGGCCATCAATCAAGATAAAACCAGAGCTAGGAATATAAATTGCATTAAGAAGTTTTGCAAATGTTGATTTACCACTACCATTTGAACCTAGAATAGCAATAAAAGAGCCTTCATTAATATTTAAACTAATATTAGACAACGCACTAGAACAACAATTTGGATATGAAAAGCTAACGTTGTCTAGCTTGAGCATTCTTTACTTTTCCTTGTTATTTTTTGTAGAAGACACTGTATTTACGACTACAGTATTTAAATTGCCAACAATGTCATCTTCAAGGGTTTTTGTATCCTTCTTTGGCAAAAGCCACTTTTTAATAGCAAACAAACCACCAATACAGAGAACACCAAAGAACAACTGCATCATAGACCATTCTTTAATCACAAGTTCACGCACCAAAGCCAACATAAGAATTTCAATAACACTTTCCAAATTTTGACTATTTAGCACATGAATAAGCTCAACTGCAATCATAACAAGAGCAACATAATTTATTAGAGGAAATAAACTTTCTTCTGAGGTCTGAATAATATCTGCAAGATAGCTTGGAACATGGCAAAAAGAAATTAAAATACCAACAATAAGGAAGGCCGATATCAAAAGCTGAACAATAGTAGTAATCCAGTGAACTAATTTCTGAAGAGTGCCAAGTTTTCCCTGAGTCTCAAAGAAGTTTGGAGAAAAGGTCTCATCCCCCAAAACACCAGTAGAAATGCCCCTTTTTACCTTCTCCATCTTATTCCTCCTCTTTATTGTTATTGGAACTTCCATTTCCATCCAATCTCTTCAAAACCATAGCAGCAACTAAACCAACAACAACGCCTGCTATTGTACCGCTAAGAAGGAGAAAAGGCAAATAATAAATCACAACATTGGTTTCCAAGACAAGACAAGCCATCAAAATTTGCCCCAGATTATGCAACACTCCACCCACAACACTCACTGCCACACATCCAAATGATTCCGATTTTTTCAGCAATATCATACCTAAAAGACTTAATAAAGCACCAGAAGCAGAATAAGCAAGACTCATTACAGAACCAAACATTAATGCAGCAAGAAAAACTCTAATGAGGGAAACAACAAAAGCTTCTTTAGTTCCAAAATTGTATAAAGCAAAAACTACAACAATATTAGCTAGACCAACTTTAATTCCTGGAATAGCAACAAAAGTAGGAATTTGAGCTTCAACGTATGAGAGAACTAAAGCAAGGGCAATCATTAGCCCCATATGTGCAACCTTTCTTGTATCCATAATTAAATAACAATATCCACAGAAGTATTGCCACCAACAACAGTGAAAGTAAGTTTATTAGGTAAACAAGTAATACACTGTCCAGTGTATTGCACCCAACCTTGTTTAACACAAAGTTTATCGGGACAATTAGCATCAGAAACTTTTGCTTTGCCATTTTCAATTACAAGTATATTTGAGCCATCATTAAGTGTGTATTGACCATTGACAAGTAATGAATATGTACCAATTTCAATACCATTTACAGCAACAACCACAGAACCACCTTTCTCTTGGGTGCTCTTAGTAACAAAAAGCAAAACAAAAGAAAGAACTAAAAAAAACAAAACAAGGCAGAGGTCTCTGAAACCTCTGCCAATTTTCTTAGATTTAGAACTAGATTTATTGCTAGTACTCATAAAATTTAGAAAGCAAAAATTACAAGCGAAACAATTGCCATTGTAGCAACCATTATAGGAATGCCACGCCAAGCCTTTGGAACATCTTTCATGTTAATTCTTTCAATAAGACCTGCCATAACAAAAGTCACTAGAGTATAACCAATACCAACACCAAGACCAGCAAAAATGCAAGCTAAAAGCGAGTAACCTTCGTTTGCATTAATAAGACATGCTCCAAGAACAATGCTATTAAGAGCAGCAGGGAGATCAAAAGAACTCTCCCCTATTGACTGCTTAAAAACAGATCCTAAGAACATAGAATTAGCCAAAACAAGAATTGAAAGAACCAAAATTGTAAGAGCTGAAGCACTAGATGTTGAACAATAATAAGACCAAATCCAAGACTCAATAGCACAAATCAAAAGCGTAAGAGTAACATAAAGACCCTTAAATGCAATGGATTTCCAAGACTTTGAAAGGTCAGAAACAACAGCCTCTACACCCATAAAATTAGCTAATACATAATTGTTTGCAAGAATACAAGCAAACATAACAGCAAGAACTTCTTTAAAACTCATTATTTTGCCTCCTTGCACTTAAAACTTCCAGCAACAGCTAAAAGAATTGCAAAGACAATATATGCACCATAGCTTTTAGCAAGAATTGGAATTACTAATGATGAAAGAAAAGCTACCTTATGACCTGCAAATGTTCCAAGCCCAAGAGTTTCTCTGATAATAGACATAACAATAACTAAAGCAGCAAACTCAAGACCACAAATGATAGCATTCTTCAGGGCACTTCCAATGGACATATCTGAAGCTGCAGTAGATTTGAGAACTAACATAGCATTAAGAGCACAAATTGCAATGTAAATACCAAGCATTGAACTTGCACTTGGAATAAAAGCAGCAATAAGCATATTAGCCATTGAAACAAAACCGGCTGTAACTATTACAGAAAGAGCAAGTCTCACAAAGGTCATAGTAATCTTTCCAAGAAGAGACATGACCAATGAAGACAAAACTAAAATGCAGAAAACAGTACAAGCTAAAACAAGACCTGAAATAACATTAGTTGTTCCTGCTAGAGCCGGACAAGCAGCCAAGAATAAAAT
>CAVEGR010000011.1:12693-18079 GCA_963615565.1 Phocaeicola massiliensis
AATCATAACAGGGTTATTAGATAAAAATGATTTCAAATAATCTTTTTCCATCAGTTATTACCTCCCATAATAGCCTCAAATGCTTCAAAAGCATCATTAATTGCACACTTAACAGCATCTGTGGTCATTGTTGCACCAGAAACTATAGCTTGATCTCCGGTCCAAGTAGAAGAATCCAAACCAACAAAGCCAGCCTTATAAGAAGTTGGCTCAAGGCTATAACCACTAAAGTACTCAGCTTCAATAATCAACTGAGCAGCATTGAAAGCATAAATCTTACCATTTTCATCAAGCACAACATAAATAGTCATAGTCTCATTTGAAAAACCATATGGTCTACATGTGTAGCAATAGAATTTACCTTCAGAACTTTCTGCCTTAAATAACGTAGAAACACTGTTAAATACATTACCAATGTCCATGGCAGTTAAAACAGAATCAGAAGGAACCATCTTTACAACTTTCTTTTCATCCTTAGATGCGACCTTAGAAAGTTTTCCGGAAGCTTCAGAAGAAAGAGCGTCAAGAATAGAAACATTAAAAGAGCTAGTAACATCAATAGCGTCAAGATCATAAACTTTAGCATCTAATGAAGCATTGAAAATTACAAGGTAATCTGAATCAAAAGTAGAATACCAATAAGCAACACCTACTCCATTATTTGTTGTCCATGCATTCTTAACACCTGATACTGATGACTTAAACTCTGAAACTTGAGCAATTCCAGAAGGATTTGATGCAGTCTTAAATAAAACAGGAAGCATTTCAGAAATAATTTGACTTGCATCCTTTACTCCAGCCTTGATTAAATCATTAGCAATCAACGTTTCAAAAGCATCAGAGACAGCATTTCTAAATGCACTTGAAGAATAAGTAACACCAGCAACAATTGCAGTTCCACCCAAAGTAGAATCTTGACCAATAAATGTAGCTGGATAAGTATCTTGACCAAAGTCTTTTGTTTCAGGATAAGAATCAAGAGAAATGGCACTTATTTTACCGTCAGAAGAAATTGCAACAGTAAGTTCAATGTAATCTCCAGTATATCCTTTATTGGTTGCAGATCTTACAACATATCCAAGACCACTGTTTTCTTTCCAAACACTAGAAACAGTATCAGAGACAGAAGCAAGTTCTAATTTTTCAAAACCAGTTGCCTCAGGCATCACCTTGTATAATGGTTCAAGTTCAGCCCCCTGAGCATTAGCTGCAATAAGTGGAGCTGTGACACAATTAAGAGCCAAAACCAAAGCACACATTACAACAAAAACAACAACAAGAATCACAGCTTGAAGAGATTTATTATTTGCCATTGTTAGACCCTCCAAGTGGAACATTATGAGTAAGCTTCTCAACAAAAGGAGTAAGGATATTCATAATTAGAATTGAGAAGGAAACCCCTTCTGGTAGTGAGCAGTATCTTCTGATGATAAAAGTAATAATACCACAACCAACACAGAATAAACATTTACCATTAACTGTAATAGGAGTTGTAACATAATCTGTAGCCATAAAGATTGCACCAAGGAAAAGACCACCAGAAATAATTTCATAGAAAGCATAAACTGGAGAACCTGTTGCAATAAGGAACAAAACAAAAACTGTACCAATAAAGCAAGCCGGAACATACCATTTAATTACTTTTCTAACAGAAAGGTAAATCCATCCAATAACCAATGCTACAATGCATGTCTCACCAATTGTACCACCATGAAGACCTAAAAGCATTTGACTTAAAGAAGGAAGGTTTTCCATTGAATTTGAAGCTAAATTTGCAAGTGGTGTTGCACTTGAAACAAGATCTACACCCTTAGGATTTACAAATGTAGCAACAGAGCCAAAAGCTATAATCATAAAAACACGGCCCGTAATTGCTGGGTTGGCAAAGTTCTTTCCAAGTCCACCAAATATGCATTTTACAAAAACAATTGCAAATACAGAACCAACAATAGCTTCGTAAATAGAAACTTCAGTTCCTAGGTTTAATGCTAATAAAAGACCTGTGACAAGAGCAGAAAGATCACTAATTGTAGACTTCTTTTTTGTACATAAATCAAAAATCCATTCTGCAGCAACAGCACTAATGACGCAAGTTGCAATAAGCCAAACCGATTTCACTCCAAATATCACTACAGAAGCAATAACAGCAGGCAAAAGGGCAATGATAACATCCAGCATAATTCTACGACTTGAACTATTGTCGTGGAAATGCGGAGATGAAACAGTAATCAAATCATAATGCTCCATTACTTTCTCCTCCCTCTCATAAACTTCTTAGCTTCTCTGTTGTTAGCAACAAGAGGCCTGTGAGCCGGACAAACATATGCACAACATGCACATTCCATGCACTGAGCAACATCTTCTTTCTTTAAAATCGCTTCCTTTTTATCTTCATCATCTAAATCTAAAGCCCTTGAATAAGCAACAGGATTTAGATTTAAAGGACAAGCTTCTACACATTTTCCACAATGTAAACATGCAGTTGGCTCAATTACAACAGAATCTTTAAGATCCATTGCAACAATAGCACTAGTGGCCTTAACAACAGGTTCATCCAAAGATGAAACAGCACGACCCATCATTGGACCCCCGTCCAACACTTTACCAGGCTGACACTTAAATCCACCACATTGTTTGACACAATACTCAAAGCTGGTTCCAATTGGAACAATAATATTTCTTGGATTAGCAATAGCAGAACCGTCAACAGAAATGCATTTGTCAACAAGTGGCATACCTGTTTCAAAATATCTAGCCATCTTAGCCAAAGTTGTAACGTTTGTAATAATAACTCCAAGAGAAGCAAGACGCTGACCTGCAGCAACTACTTTACCTGTAGCATTCCAAAGTAGAACCTGTTTGGCCCCTTGAGGATAAACACTCTTAAGAGGCTTAACTTCAACGGCTGCATCATTCTTAAAAACTTCTGTCAAATGACTAATAGCTTCAGGCTTGTTCTCTTCAATACCAATAACATATTTGTTAGCACCAGAAAATTTTTTAAGAATCTCTATACCCATCTTAATATGGTCTGCATCTTCAACCATTGTACGGTTATCCGCAGTACAATAAGGTTCACATTCAGCACCGTTAATGAGAATAGTATCAATCTTATTTTTTCTTAAAGCTTCCCATTTTCCATGAAGAGGATAAGCAGCACCACCTAAACCAACAATGCCCGATAATCTACATCCATTAAGAAAATCATCAAGAGTCTCAAGCTTTGGGGCCATCATTTCAGGATCTTTTTCCAACTTGCCATCACTCTTAATTGAAATGGACTTCTCACTTACAGCAGTAATCAGGCCAGACACTGAAGCATGTACTGGAGAAGAAACTCTTCCTTCACCCTCTTTTGCAATCATCTGTCCAACATACACATGATCTCCAACAGAAACAATTGGAACTGCTGGAACGCCGGAATGCATCAGCATTGGAATTGTCACAGACTCTGGTGTAGGAACTACAACAGAATGCATATCCTGCGTGCTTTTGCAATGTGGCACATGTACAGATGATATCTTTCTTTTGAAAAGCATCCAACTCCCTCCTTCTAAAAGGTTTTTGCAACCATCATTTTACTATCAAATCTTCTAATCCAGAAGTATACTTAACATCTCCATTGTGGAACACCCACACACAATCAACACCCTCTAAGTTAGAAACAAATTTCAACCCATCTTCATAATTCATGCAAAACAAAGCCGTGGAAAGAGCATCTGCATAAGCACTGTTTTTGGTTATCACACTTACCGATGCAAAATTCGTAGCCGGCATAAGAGTGCTAGGATCAATTATATGCGAATAACGCGTACCATTAACAGTAAAATATCGTTCATACTCACCACTAGTGACACATGAACAATCAACAAGCGCAAGCTTAATTGCAAATGCAGAATCAGGATTCTTAGGGTCCTTAATTCCAGTCACCCAACTATCACCATTTGGCTTTGTACCCACAATTCGCACATTTCCGCCTGCATTAATTACATACGAATTTACATTCTGCTCTTCTAGCCACTGCGCCGCCATTTCAGTCGCATAACCTTTTCCAATAGCACCAACATCCAACGACGCCTCAGGATCTGTAATTCGTACAGTACAATTAGTCTCATCTATTTCCAAGAACTCAAAACCAACATGCTTACTTGCTTCTTCTAATACCGATATCTCCGGCAAATAAGACACATCAGCCGTTCTTACATCATGCCAAATAGACAAGACAGAGCCCATCATAACATCAACTGTACCATTTGTTAAATCAAATATCTCCTTACAATACAATAAAAAATCAATCAGTTTTCTATCAACTTCAACAGGCTCTCTGCCAGCCTGCTTATTAACAGTACAAAGATTGTTGATTCCAGTGTACTCAAAATAAATATCAAATAGTTTATGATATTCATCTAAGATCTCTGCAACGCCATCAGTTCTCTCATTAAAAAGCTCATCAGCATCTCCAGCGTAGCTATAAACATATGTAACAGTGTCAAAAAAAGAAAAATAAGCCTTCCCTCTAGGCTCTATTTTAGCCATATTTTGGCTTGAGGTCTGACTATTTTTACTGCACCCAACAAAGGTTACAAGTAAAAGAACGCCAAGCATTAGAATAAATCCAATGCTTGGCATAATCTTTTTTTTAAGACTCATTATTAGTTAGCGTTTTTAGCAGCCTTAGCAATGACATTCATCATTCCTGTAATCTGAATTGAACAGGAAGCAAAGAGTGTCTCATCTGTTGTTACAACATAACCAGGATGAGCTTCTTCAGCACCTCTGACTCTGGTTGGAAGATTTGCAACTTCATCAGCTGTCTTACCAGCACAGTAATCTTCAAATGCAGCAGCCTGCTGGAACCATTCGTTTGTTGCTTCTGAGTACTTTACCATGTTGTAATTATACTCAAGCTCTTTCTTTGTTCCTTTCCAAGTCTTACCAGTAACCTCACCGTCAGCGTTAACAGAGAACTGTGGCTGAATTGCATCTGTAAGAGCAGCAAGAATCTTGCCATCAGAACCAACAACAGCACCTGCAAACTCAGCATACATCTTAATAACGCCATCAGCATCAGCAGTTGCAACTGTTGACTCAGCAGCTGTTGAATTAATTCCAACACCAACTGTGAATGTATCAGCTGTTGTGAAAGTCTTTGCCTTAGAATCATTGCAAGCCTTAACAACTGCTTCAATAAACTCTGTAATCTGAATTGAGCAAGAAGCAAAAAGTGTCTCATCCGCAGCTACAACATAGCCAGGATGTGGCTCATCTGCACCTCTGGTTCTGGTCTGAATAGCTGAAACTTCTGCAGCTGTCTTTCCAATAACATACTGCTCAAATGCATCAACCTGTTGGAACCATTCGTTTGTTGCTTCTGAATATTTGACCA
>CAVEGR010000012.1:0-4595 GCA_963615565.1 Phocaeicola massiliensis
CTATGTATTCTTCTTTGTTTTCATCAGTAAGATCTTCTAGGCAAAAAGTAAATGCCTCTGACGTATACTCTAAACTATCTCCATAATTTACAAGAAGATTCAATAAAGTTATTGAACTCACCTGTTCTTCAATTTTTTCAATCATAGAAAGTGCCTCGTCTTTATTTAGACCGTATTCAGAATATTCATTAGCATAAGCCTTAAACAAAGCAATTTGAGCCTCAAGACCATCATCAGAATTTAACGCTAAAATTGTCAAAGAGTTAAAAGTATTTAATTGAATGAAGTAGTCAACTGCCTCCGCTCTAGACTCATCATTATTAGAAGACAACAGCAAGAGCAAGATTACATTCTTCAATGCTGCATTTTCCTTGCCCAAAGCAAGATAACACTTTGCTTTAAGTAAATACTCAGAAGAATTTAAATTTGATTTTTTATCAAGAATTTTGATAGCGTCAGAATATTTGCCTTGTTCATAGCTTTTATTTGCATCAGAACAAGATACAAGAAAAATGGAAGCAAAGAGAACTAAGAAAAGAAATAAAAATAACTGTCTTCTCATGCACGCCTGTGAAACTTCCTAAGAGATTTTATAAAAACCTCTAAAAATAAAAAGAAGGCCCTTCATAAGCCGAGTTCTGTTTATGCAATCATCTATCTGCAACTGTTGTTACCAACAATCTCTAGCAGTCTACCCGCAGGTATAGGACGGACCAATCCACCTACTTCTTGACCTTGCTCCTGACGAGGTTTACCAAGCAAAATACATCACTGTATTTCCGGTGAGCTCTTACCTCACCATTTCACCCTTACCTAGCAGAAATCTACTAGGCGGTATACTTTCTGTTGCACTATCTGTAGCCTTACAGCTCCTGGGTGTTACCCAGCGTCATGTCCTATGGAGCTCGGACTTTCCTCTCGGGCACTAAACCAATTAAGACATTAGTTTAGTGCCAAAGCGATTGCTTGAAGGACCTTCACAAAGCTCATTTTGCAAAAAACCTTAAAAATTAAAAATCATCATCCTCAACATTAAATGATGAGTCATCATCATCAGAACCACTGTCAAGAAGGTTCTCGTTTGTATCAAACATCTGAGATTCAGCAGTAGATGTTGCAGTTTCATCATAGTAGAGAACTCTGCTACAATATGGGCAGAACTTAATCTCTTCTTCTTTTCTAACATCATTAACAAACTGAATAGGTAGTCTCATATGACAACCAGTACAAACCTTTGACTGGATACCAACAATACCAACACCACCCTTATTTCTGATGATTCTTTCAAACTTAAAAACTAAATTAGGATCCAAATCTTTAGCAAGTTCATCTCTCTTTGCCTTAATCTCATCCAAAATAACCTGATTTTCAGCAATTAAAGAATCCTTAATCTTGGTTTCTTCTTCCACTTCCTCATTCTGCAGAGCCATGATTTCTTCTTTTGCAGAAAGCTTTGCATTCTGCTCCTCATAGTATTTCTCTTTAGCAATGAGATTTTTTCTTAAGGACTGTTCTTTATTCTTAGCTTCTTCAATTTCTTTCTGAAGAGTGTCAAATTCTCTAGCCTGTGTGATGGTTTCCATCATCTGTTCGCATGTTTCTCTCTTAATGCCAGCCTCATCAAGCTGAGCACGAAGATCTTTAAGATCCTGCTTAAGCTTCTCAAACTTTTCGTGATCCTCTAAGTATGAAAGCTTTGTTTTCTGGAGTGCAGCTTCTTTATCTGCAAGAGCCTTTGGAATCTCTTTAATCTTATCCTCAATTTCAAACATCTGGGCTAAAACACCCTGAAGCTCTTTTAGTGTGCTGTAAATTTCCTTCATTTACTCTACTCCTATCTATCTATAAATCAAACATAATCCTTAAGCTTTTTAGCACGCTTTGGATGTCTAAGTCTCCTCAGGGCCTTTGCTTCGATTTGCCTAATTCTTTCACGTGTTACCTCAAAATACAACCCAACTTCTTCAAGTGTCAATGAGTATCCATCTTCAAGACCAAAACGCATTTTAAGAACTTCTTGCTCTCTTGGAGGAAGTGTTGCAAGGACCTCCTGAAGTTGCTCTTGCAAAAGCGCATAAGATGTTTGAGTTGCAGGATTTTCCACATCCTTATCCTCAATGAAGTCAGAAAGTAATGAATCTTCTTCCTCTCCAACCGGAGTCTCCAAGCTAATTGGCTCACGTGCAACATTCTTAACAGTCTTAACCTTACTTGCAGGCCATCCCAACTTTTCAGCAATCTCTTCATCAGTAGGCTCTCTTCCCAACGTCTGCATAAGAATCCTGGACTCGCGAACCACCTTGTTAATCTGTTCAATCATATGCACAGGAACTCTAATTGTTCTTGCTTGGTCGCTAATACTTCTTGTAATGGCCTGTCTAATCCACCACGTAGCGTATGTGGAAAACTTGTAGCCTTTTCTATACTCAAACTTTTCTACAGCCTTGATTAATCCGATATTTCCTTCTTGAATTAAATCAAAGAAGTGAAGACCTCTATTTGTGTATTTCTTTGCAATAGAAACAACTAGTCTAAGGTTAGCCTGAATAAGCCTATCCTTTGCAGTTTTAAGCATCTTCATGCCACGCTTAATTTCCTGAGCTTGAGAAAGAATAACATCACAATTATCTTCAAACTCAAATTCAATCTTTCTTAAGCTACGAACGGCAGTTTGATACTGACTAATATACTCACGAATCTCATCAGCCTGCATTTTAAGTTTTTCTTCAACCAGTTCTCTCTTGCTACCAGTAACAAGATCTCTTGAAAGCTGTCTAACATCCTTGTCACTAGTAACACCAAGTTTTTCTTCAAGAATAGCCTTCTTAATCTTGAGATCTTTAATATCATGTTCAGCATCAGTAAACTTATCTGTGAACATGGTAATTTCTTCCGGTTGAAGCTCAATTTGTGAAAGTTTCTTCAAAAGTTGATTTTTCTTCTTAATAAGCTCATCATTTTTAAGAACTTCTTCACCAGAAGCCAACTTGTTTTGTTTAAGCTCTGCGTAATTTCTAAGTTGGCTCTGAACTTCTTTTAAAGTATCCTTATAGAAGTTTGCATAACGCTTTTGTTCATTGATAAGCTCTTTTTGGTCTTTGGCGTTAAAATCTTCTGCTTCCTCATATTTGGTGTTCAGCTTCTCAAGAATTTCAACAAAGCATGTAATCATTATACCAGACTTATGAATAACGTTGGAAATGATTAGAGCACCCTCTTCCATTTGTTTTGAAAGTTCAACTTCTTCCTCAGCAGTAAGGAGAGTTTCTTTACCAATCTCTCTTAGATATACCCTAATTGGGTCATCAGAGCTAGTTTCTCCTTTATCTGTTCCAAGAACGGTTGGTCTATGGACTGCATGTTCAACATCTTCATCAATGTTAGCAAGAGCATCCATTGAACCTGTGCCTTCGTTGAAGTTTTCCATGATGAAGTTTTTGGTGTAGGAATCTTTGTCATTAATACTATCATCCTCTTCATCCTCATCTTCATCCTCATCTTCTTCATCTTCTTCAGTTTCGTCCTCCGAATCATCAGACTCAGGATCAGTTAGACTGTCTAAATCATCATTAATGAGATCATCATCTTCACCTTCAGAATCAAGAAGATCATCTTCATCTTCCGGTTCATCAATAGGGTCATCAATGAAATCATCTCCTTCATCATCAGATTCAGCAATCAGTAGATTCTTCTTTATTAACTGGTTTTTGAAATACTCAATATCTTCATCCAAATCAACATGTTCTGCAAAAAGATAATCTTTTAGGTCACTTAGTGTGAATTTATTCTCGTTTTGTGCAGAATAGATGAGTTTTTGCAATATTTCTTGTCTAGTTTCCTCTGTCATTGTTCTTCCTTACCATCCATCTCTCTTTTGAGGTCTACAATATCTTGGTCTAATTCAGCCTTAGTTAAAAGCAGTCTATTTGTTTCTTCCGCATCCATATTTTCCATTTCACCACTACTTAACAGCCGTGTAACTCTATTACGCTGTTCCTCTAAACGGCGGAGTTTAATCTGATATACTGCATCTCTTAAGGTATTATCTGCATTATTGCGATCATACATTGGATTCACCAGCGCACTTACCACAAGGTCTTTAAGCTTTTCATCTGTAATCATTTGAAGAAGAAGTTCGTTTGTCTTTATTCCTTGCCTTGAAGCATCTTCCAAAACAGTATATAGCTCTCTAGCTGGTGCATCTGTCAAATCAGACACTCTAATTTTGTTTCTAAAGCGTTCAAAAAGGTCTCTATTCTTCATCAATAACAACATTGCATTGAGTTCAGTGGAGGCTTTAAGCGGATTATATTGCTTCTTTTTAGCCTGGTCATACTGAGATTCTTCAGGCTCTATTTCTTGTTGCCTCATGTAATCACTCGTTACTTTGCCTTCTGGAATGCGGAGTACATCCGCAAGATATTTTATGTATCCTTGACGCTCAATTTCTGAACTGGTTGCGTCAAGATATGGTTTCACCTCCTTGAAAACAGATGATTTGCCTTTAGGCTGCCGTATATCATACCTTTTTAAAGCTGAAGATACAAGATAAGAAAAGCCGGTAACAGAATTTACACAGCATTTTAATAGTGCTT
>CAVEGR010000013.1:0-7099 GCA_963615565.1 Phocaeicola massiliensis
AGCAACTCCTAATGTTGTAAGAAAATCTGGACTTTGCCCTGCTAGAGAAAAAGCTACGCTTGTTAGTGGAAATGCTATTGGAATACCACCAAAAAATATTGTTTCAGCTCTTCTTAAATCTAAAGACCATTTTGGAAATTCATCTTTAGTATAAGGCTCATAATTTGTTAAAGTTAAAGAAAATGCTGGCATACAAATACCAAAGAGAAGAAGAAATATAAATAACATAATTAACGCTTTTTTCATTTTATTTCTCCTTGAGCTTGTTGAGCATCTTGAACTGTTTGAGATTCGTCATTTTGGAACTCCGGGCCATAATTGCGAGGCCCAAAGATAGCAGTTCCAATTCTCACCTCTGTGCTTCCATTGTTAACACCTATCATAAAATCCTCACTCATTCCCATTGAGAGAGTATCAAAACCGTTTTCGTCTTTAAGACTATCAAAAAGTTTCTTTAAGCATTTAAACGCTTGATCTGTCAGTCTATCTTTATCTTCAGGAGCACAAGAAATAGGACCAATAGTCATAAGACCTCTAATTTTTATATTTTTCAAATTCTTAGCCTGTTCAATACAGTATTTAAGCTCCTTTTCTGTATCAAATCCACTTTTTGATTTTTCCTTGCTAGTATTTACTTCTAACAACACATCTTGAATCTTGTTGTACTTTTCTGCTGCGTTGTTTATTTTTTCAAGTAAAGCCAACGAGTCTACACTTTCAATCATATCAACAAGTGGAACAACTTTATTTACTTTGTTGCTCTGAAGATGGCCTATCATATGAAGCTCAAGATCTTTTGGCTTTGAAGATTTACCATCTTTAGAAAATTTTGCAACAATCTCTTGAACGTGATTTTCGCCAAATAATCTTGCTCCTGCTTCATAGCAAGCCATAACTTCTTCAAGGCTTCTAGTTTTACTTACAGCCATTAGTCTTGTATTTTTTGAAACTTTTTTTATTTGAGATTCTATATTTTTTAACTTTTCTGGATAATCAATTGTCATATTGCTTGATTCTATCGTTAAATTAGAATGTTATCAAATGGAAATAACCTATCTTGACACTTTCTTTTCAAGGTGGTAGATTCTCATTGCTGATAACAAGCCAATGGCGATGTAGCTCAGTGGGAGAGCCCCAGTCTTACACACTGGTTGTCGTAGGTTCAAATCCTACCGTCGTCAAAAAACCACCCTTTCAAGGGTGGTTTTTGTTTTATAAAGTAGCTGTTGAATTCAAAAGTCTACCAAAATCAATGATTTCAGAGGTTTTAAGTAGACAAATCTACTTTATGAGCCATTTTTTGCTCATTTAAGTAGACTTTTCTACTCTTTTATAAGATATACCTAGACAAATCTTGGTTCTTAACTACATCAGAAAGACGCTGATTGACATAATCAGGCGTAATATTAACAGTCTGCCCCTTCAATTGGTCAGCACTGAAGCTCAATTCTTCAAGTAAAATCTCCATGATAGTATATAAACGTCTAGCACCAATATTCTCAGTTGTAGAGTTTACCTCAAAGGCAATTTCACTTATCCTGTGAAGTGCTTCATCTGTAAAAACAACTTCCACGCCTTCAGTTTTGAGAAGCTCATGATACTGCAACGTAATAGCATTCTCAGGTTCTCTAAGAATTCTATAGAAGTCATCTGCTGTAAGTGCATCCAACTCAACTCTAAGAGGAAAACGCCCCTGAAGTTCAGGAATCAAATCACTTGGTTTTGAAACATGAAAAGCACCAGCAGCAATAAAGAGAATGTGTGAAGTATCAATAACACCCCACTTTGTGCTAACTTTAGTTCCTTCAACAATAGGAAGAATATCACGTTGAACACCCTCTCTAGAAACATCAGGACTTGAAGAAGAGCTATTTTTGCCGGCAATTTTATCAATCTCATCAATGAAAATAATGCCCATTTGTTCAGTGCGTTCTTTTGCAATATCAATAGCTTTATCTTGGTCTACGCTACGTTCCATTTCTTCTTCCATAAAGAGTTCTCTTGCTCTTTTAATTGAAACTTTTCTGCGTTTTCTAGGATTCTGAGCGTTTTGAAATATAGAGCCAAGACTATTCATAGCATTTTGGATATCATCCATTGTGCCACCCATTAATTCAATACCAACCTTAGAAGGACGTACTTGATTGGAAATTTCAACCTCAGTTTCATCTAACTGACCTGCTCTAAGTTGTTCTCTCATATGTTCCCTAGCTTGAACTCTAGCACTCTCAAAGGAAGGATCTGCATTAGGATTTTTATCCAAATTAGGAATTAAGAGATCTAAAAGACGGTCCTCAACTCTCGCTTTTACAGTTTCTTCATTTTTAGCTGCAAGTTCATGCTTTACCATAGAAACAGCACTGCCCATCAAGTCACGCACCATAGACTCTACATCTCTACCAACATATCCTACTTCTGTGTATTTAGTGGCCTCAACCTTAACAAATGGAGCATTAGATAGCTTTGCAATTCTTCTTGCAATTTCAGTCTTACCAACACCGGTTGGCCCAATCATAATGATATTTTTAGGATAAACTTCTTCTCTAATTGAAGCAGGAAGCATTTTTCTACGTGTTCTATTGCGTAAAGCAACAGCAATAGTTCGTTTAGCCTTATCTTGTCCAATAACATATTTATTAAGCTCATCAACAATCATTGATGGAACCATCTCATCTAAATTGAAAACTTTTTTCTCAAGTTTATTATTATCAGTCTTCACTAAAGTATTATCAGAAATAATTAAATTATCAGCCACATTAGGCCTCCTCAACAATAAAATTTGAGTCAGTGTAAATACAAATAGAACTTGCAATATCCAAAGATTTTAATGCAATTTCTTTTGCACTAAGCTGTGGACATCCATCAAGATATGCACGTGCAGCAGCTACAGCATAATTTCCACCACTACCAATACCAATAGCATCATATTCAGGTTCAAGAACATCACCAGTACCACTAACTAGAAAAATACTCTTACCATCAGTAGCAAGCATCAGAGCTTCAAGCTTTCTAAGGTTTCTATCCATTCTCCACTCTTTAGCAAGATTAACAGCAGCTCTATTGAGATCTCCATTAACTTGAGAAAGCTTTTGTTCAAATAGCTCAAATAATGTAAATGCATCTGCCGTACCACCAGCAAAACCAATAACAATCTTATCCTGATAAATTCTTCTAACTTTTCTAGCATTACCTTTCATAATGGTATCGCCATTTGTCACTTGTCCATCACCAGCTATGGCAACCTTTCCATCTTTCTTAACCGCTATTATGGTTGTGCCCCTAAAACTCATTTTTTTTCCTCCCATGTGGGTGATTTGTTCTATACACTTCTTCCAACTTTTTGCCAGTAATATGCGTATAGATTTGTGTAGTACCAATGCTTTCATGCCCCAAAAGCACCTGAACAAATCTAATATCTGAACTATTGTCCAGAAGGTGCGAAGCAAATGAATGCCTGAATACATGCGGAGTAAACTTCTTAGTAAAACCAAGCAGAACTCTATACTTGTCAAAGATACTGTGAACAGAAGAAAGCGGCAACTTATTTCCCTTAGAATTAATTAGCAACACCTGCTCCCCTTCATGGCCAGTTTTCTCCAAGACAGCCTCACGTTCAGGCAAGTATGCAGAAATCATCTGAACCGCTTGTGGCGTCAAAAACACAAAACGCTGCTTTGACCCCTTACCTGTAACTAAAACCCTTCTGTTTTCTAAATCGATATCTTCTAATTTCATTTCTATTACTTCGCTTAAACGGCAACCAGTTGAATAGAAGATATTGAACATTGTTATTTCCAGCAAAGATTTATAATCAGTAATAGGATAATTTAACACACGGTCTATTTCTTCTTTAGCTAAAACAGTAGGAATTCTTTGTGCCTTTTTTGCACTGGAAACACGTTTAAAAGGCTGAACTGTCATAATACTATTTTCACAAAGATTATGAAAAAAAGACCTGTTTGCACTGAGAATTCTGTTTATTGTTGCAGGGCTTAACTTCTGGTCATAAAGCGTAGCTGTAAAACTTCTTGCATCCTCAAAAACCATCTCTCCAACATACATATCATGCTTAGAAAGATAGTCTTCAAGCCTCAAAAGATCATGAGCATAAGAAATAACAGTCTTTTCAGAATAACCTTGAACATCTTTAAGATAAGACAAATACTCGTCAATTAACGCCCTATTTCTAGTCTGCTTGTCAAACTCTTCAGTCATAATTCTAGTATAACACTTTTACTTATTATGAAATAGAGACTGGTTCATACCATTTATCCCCAAAACGCACTGCTTTTGGATTTTGTTTCTTTAAAACATCCATGGAATATGAATTTGCTTTAAACTGAATATTAAAATCTTCATAATCAATCAAATCTTCTAAAGAATTTAATACAAATGCTCCTTCAGAAACTAAATTAGATGAACCCTCTTGACAGGGCTTCTCTCCAACTCCAGAAGAACCAATAAAAACGTCTTTATTCATTGAAATCGCATAATCACAAGTAATAAGTGTTCCAGAGCGTTTAGGTGCCTGAATTGCAACTATAGCCCTAGAATATGCTGCAATAATCATGTTTCGGGACACGAAATTACTTTTATAAGATGGAGTATCAGGTGCAAATCTACTTATTATAGCCCCTCCATTTTCAATGATTTGCTCCTTGAGCCTACCTGTAAAAGCAGGATACTCAAAATTGTGGCCACATGCCAAAACTCCATAACATGGAGCTGTTGCATTAAGACAACCTCTCATTCCAGCTTGGTCAATGCCCTCTGCCATCCCAGAGATGCATGCAATATTATTAATTGAAGCCTCAAGTCCAAGCTGAAAAGCTTGATGTAAAGCTTTATAATCTGGCCTTCTTGTTCCTATAATTGCTAAAATGGGATTTCTAGGAATAGCTCCTTCAATAATTAAAAAACCGGGAAGACGTGTTGCAAGCCCTTCAAATGAAGGAAAATCAATCATAGAACAATCAATGACAGTTCTATTTTCTTTCTGTTCAATCCACTTAAAAATATCATAAGCATCACTTGTGCAAAATCTAAATCCTTTTACTTTGTTTACCAAATATTGAAGCGAAACTCCATCTCTAATGTAATAACATCTATCAGCAAGTTTTATTTGGTCATTTAAACCAATTACAAGACGTCTGATAATTTCTTTTTCTGGTAGATTTTTAAAGTTCATAACAGCCTCCTATTATGTAATTCAAATTTTCAAGATAAAACTATTTAGGTTTTTACTAAATTTTGATTGTTTTTTTGCGAAAACAAGCCATAGTTAAAGCTAACTACTCATGGCCAACTTGACCTATTGTCCTTTACAGTGCTATAAGTTACGTTGATTTAAATAAGGTAGGTATAAAATGTCCAAAGATAAGAAAAAAAAGAAAAAAGGTGAGAAAAGAGACGCATATTTAGTAACAAATCTTGATTCTATGCACTTATTAATGACAAGTTTTATGGGATCGAGAACAGAAAATGAAGCCGTTGCAACTTTGGACATTCCAATGGATGGCATATATGAAATCCTTGCAAAACTAAATGCAAACAGCCCAGAGTTTAAGTACACATTCTTCCATTTGGTGTGTGCTGCAATATTCAGGACGATTCAACAGCGTAAAATGATGAACTATTTTATTAGAGATGGAAAGTTCTATGAAAGAAAAGAAATTTCTGTTGCTTGTACTGCAAAGAAAGCAAAGGTAGATGGAGCAGAAGAAGGACTTGTGATTATGAGATATGATAGAGACTCTGATATAAGCCCTCTAGAGCAAGTTCATACTTTACTTTTCAAGCAAATTTCTCAAATAAGAAAAAGTTCAGATTCTAAAGATCCAACAATGGACATAGTAGATAAAATTGTTCATCTTCCAAAACCACTTTTTAAATTTGTAATGTGGATAGTTAGAAATTTGGATCGTAAAGGCAAACTTCCAAGTGTCTTTGCAGATGTTGATCCCTATTTGTGTTCTTGCTATGCTTCCAACGTTGGTAGTATTAAAATGAATGCAAACTATCATCATCTTATTAATTTTGGTTCAAACTCCTTCTTCATTCTTATTGGAAAGAAGCTTAGAGAGCCTGTTTTTAAAGAAGATGGATCATATGAATTGAAGGATTTCTTACCCTTCTCTCTTACAATTGATGAAAGAATTGCTGATGGTGTATACTTTGCTAACAGCATTAAAATATTTAAGGCTTTATTAATGAAGCCAGAAAACTTACTAAAACCTGCAAACGAACCAATTGATTATGTTTCGCTTTGCAATGAATTAGGACTATGAGTACAAATACAATAAATACAATTACAGATGAAGAACTTAAAATTGCACCTTGGCTTTCTAGCTATGGAGAAGTGCCACATCATTTAGATTATCCAGATTTTTCAATTAGTGACGCTTTATTGGAATCGGCCTTAAAATATCCAAGACAAGTAGCGTTAACATTTCAGGGTGTAGATACAACTTACAAGAAATTAGTACCACAAATCAATAAAGCGGCTAAAGCCTTTTATGCAATGGGAATACGTCCAGGTGATGTTGTAACCGTATGTATGCCAAACATGCCGCAAACTGTTATTGCACTGTATGCAATCAATAGAATTGGAGCAGTTGCAAGCATGATTCATCCGCTTTCTGCAGTACATGAAATTGCGTTCTACTTAAAAGAAGCTGAAAGTAAGACAATTATTTCTATTGACCAATTTTTTACTAAAATCAAGAAAGTCATGAAGTTGGTTGAACTTGACCACGTAATTATTGCAAGAGTATCGGATGCATTAGATTTTGTAAAAGGTACAGCATATAAGTTCATAAAAGAACGTAAATTTGAGCATTTTGAAGAAACCAAGCAACTTATTACTTGGAAAACTTTTATGAGTTATGCAAAAAACTGTAAGACAGATCCTTTTGTTAGAACAACAGGAAAAGATTTAGCTGTAATTCTCTTCTCTGGTGGTACTACCGGAGTAACCAAAGGTATTAAACTTACAAACCTTAACTTTAATGCACTTGCAAAACAAACTGGAATAATGTGCAACAAGCGCATTCAGGGAAATACAATGCTTGCTGCTATGCCAATGTTCCATGGTTTTGGT
>CAVEGR010000014.1:0-2661 GCA_963615565.1 Phocaeicola massiliensis
GTTCTGTTCATCTTCTTGGCATAAACTTCTCTACTAAAGAACGCAACATAAACGAGTGGAAAGAAGAAATACTAAATTGAGTGACTTACCACAAAATATGAAGATTTGTAAAAGACAAAACTAACCGCCTCCGTCAGGGCCTCCAGTAACATTATACTATAAACATGTTAAGTAGTTTAGATTTTTATAAGAGCACCCTCTGGTATGTGGCCCAGAGGGTGCAAATCAAAATTTATGTGCTCTGCCCATGGGATGGCAGGAGACACCAAACTACACCTTCCACCTCTCCAGAGGGAGAAGTAGAAGATAAATTTTAACCAGTTGGAAGCCTTCACAGTCTATGTTCCTGCAGACGCGTTTTCCACAGCCACATAACCGCTTGCAATATATTTAGAATCCGGCTCTGTTGAGAATGTTTCGTCTGAAATAAAGCCGACCTCATCTGCAGATACAACCGAGACAGACTCATCCTCAGTCCCAGTATCTATGAAAGTTCCATCTCTAATCACATCATTCCTCAGAAAGACTATCTACTGCTTTCACCTCAAACTTTGCAGTATCGGTATACACAGGATTATCGGAAATCTTGAAGTACTCATCAACATTGATTATTGCAACAGAAGTTCCATCATGTTTTCCAGTCACAGTAAATGTTCCACCAGTTACAGTTACACTCACATTCTTGCAGTCTTCAAGAGTATTCCTCTCGGGGTTCAAAACACTCATTGCATGGTAGCCGGTAAAATTACCCCCCTCTATCTTTACAGAAATAGGAAGCTTTGTTGTGTGCTGTGCAACGGCGATAGCAGCACCTTTAGTTGTGGTACCACTTGTATTTGACTTGCATTCATATGTATTAGAAGTTGAGATAAACTCTCCGCCGGTTATAGTTACGCTTCCTGCTCTAACCTCAACAGCAGATTCAGAGCCTTTAAGTGTTCCGCCTGATACCACTAATACTCCATTCTGTGGTTGGTAAACCACTGGACCATTTGATACCTCAAAAGTACCACCATTTATATAAACTTTTGTACAATCCCTTACTGTTCCCCAAGAATTCTCGCTTCCGTTAGCAACAACAACATATGTAGGGGCTTTAAAAGTTCCTTTATTAATCGTCAACGTCGGAAAGGCAGTTTTATTTGGAAGCAAACTAAAGCAAGCTCCCAATCCATCATCATTGGAATTAGCTTCCACAGAACCAGTACCAACAGAGTCATCAATAGTTAATCTATACCCGAATCGTATGCTAATCATTCCATCTTTACAATCAAATGAAGAATCATTAGTAATCTTTTTTCCTGCGAGATCCAGCGTTATATACTTATTATTATTTATCCACTCCCTGGAAAGAGTTATATCTTGGACCAACCGCATTTTATTCCAATTTTTTTTCAGAGTGTATTCTCTCTCCACGCAATAATAACCGTCTGGTGTTTTTACTTTTGCGTAACCAAAATCGTTATTGAAAGACCAATTGCTGTCTACATTGGTTACTGTCACTTGCTCCTTTTTGCTATCCTGGCAATATACACAGATATCTACAGCATCAGAGGATGCATGACTTAGCTCTACAGTCCCACCGAAAGCCACAGTTGTCGGGTGCATATAGTTATCAGGTAGCTTGTTTCCAATCACGATAGCTGCAGCCGGAACTGCTGTACCTGTACCCCAATTTTTATCTTTATATTTCTCATATGTTCCAGTTCCCGTAGACTTGATTGTAGAATCTTTGATTGTTGCCTCATGTTGTTTATCACTTGATATACCTCTCAAGAGCACACCAACTTGCTCACCTGAAATCACAGAATTCTCAATAGTCACCTTTGCAGGAACAGTGACAAATAAGCCAACACTGTCGCCTTTGTTGTTTTCTGCAGTTATAGTTGAGTCTTTGACAACAATCTCTACATCTGCGTCTGTGGTGGCATTAGTACCAACGCCATAGGCACCAGTCATGATAAGGCTACTATTGTTCTGAACAGTCAATTTAACAGGATTAGCACCAACAACTAAGAAGACAAGACAATTTGCATTTCCAACCTTATTTGCTGTCATTGTCACAGCATCAAGAGTAAGATCAACATACGAATTAACTTTTATGACAGAACAATCTCCAGAACCGCCATCTATTGAACCATTTTTAATCTCTACCTTGATAGAAGTCTTATTCTCAGTTTTGTCATCACTAGCATAAGGCTGAATTATAAGATTTTTTCCATCAGCGAACGACACTTTCTTATTATTCAATTCAATTGTCAGGTTCTTATCAATTGTAAGAGCCTCTGAAAGAGTTACGCTACTTAACAGAGAAATGGTATCCCCATCCTTAGCACCCTTCACTGCATCTGCAAATGTTGCGTAATATGTGCTGTTGATTCTGGCAACTTGTGGAGAATAGACTGTGGTCTCAGCTGTGCTTGATGAGCTCTTTGCACCGTTGACAAATTCTGTCTGTTTATTGTTTACACCAGTGACACTCAAGCTTCCTGAGCTTACATAAATGAGATTGTCACCGCTAGAAGTAATAACATTGCTTCCCAAGTTCAAAGTTATATTCTTATTAAGTGTAACAGGCTTGGACAATGTTACAGACTTCTTAAGTGTGACAGTATCACCTTCTTTTGCTGCTTCAAGTGCTGCCTCAAGCGTTGCATAATT
>CAVEGR010000015.1:0-9312 GCA_963615565.1 Phocaeicola massiliensis
AGCCTAACAGAGAAGATGCTATCTTCTTTAACTGCTTGTGCAAAGCAAGGAAGAATTGTAATGATAATAAGTAACGTTGTTAGAATCTTTTTCATTTTGGATACGAACCTCCATGATTGATTTTATTCTTCTTTGGCATATAATATATGTTGGATTTCCAACATGAGAGTGTAATTGAATTTTTATGTGCCAAGAAAGTTTAAATCTACTATTGTTAAATCTACCATTGTTTGAAGATGTTCCAAAAGAAGATATGCAAGCTCTTTTACAACTGTTGAATTGGGATATTAGAGAATATGAAACAGGTCAAACAATAGTCTATTGTGGAGATGAAATTAGAAAAATTGGTATCATACTTGACGGGGAGGCCATTGTTTCAAGAAATGACTATGATGGAAATAGAAGTATTTTCCTTCATCTTAAACGGCCTTCAATGTTTGCTGAATCTTTATTTGTTTTAGGTAAGAAATATTTTCCTTTAACAATAACTGCAGCTTCATTTGTTAAAGTTTTATTTTTAGATATTTCACCTATACTTAAATCTACAAATTTTCCTTATAAAAGTGAGCTTCAACTTAATTTTATGAAAATTTTGGCTGAGCATAATTTACTCTTTAGACAAAATATGGACATTCTTATGCACAGAACTACTAGAGAAAAACTTATGTGTTATTTAAATTATGAGTCAAAAGTGCAGGGATCTAAATCTATCACTATTCCTTATGACAGACAGGCTTTGGCGGATCATTTAGGTGTAGAACGTACTGCTTTGTCTGCTGTTATTGGAGATCTAAAAAAAGAGGGAATTATTGACAGTTACAGAAGTCAGTTTAAAATTTTAAAATGAGTATTATTATGAAACATATATTTCAAGAAAAAGACTTAAGTCTCAGTGAGACTCTTTTAAGTGGTCAATGCTTTAGAGTGAAAGAAGAAAATGGCTTTTGGACTATAAAAGCTGGAATTTGGCCATTATTTAGAACTTTGGTGGTTAGTCAAGATGACCTTACACCTATTACAGATGACCCTTTTTGGGCTAATTATTTTGATTTGGATTTTGATTACGAGAAACTAAAAGATTCTTTTTCAAAGATCTCTCCTTTTATGGAAAAAGCATGTTCTTATGCGCCAGGTATTAGAATTCTTAATCAAGATTCTTGGGAGGCTCTTTGTAGCTTTGTAGTATCGCAAAACAACAACATCAAGAGGATTATGGCTATTGTAGAGCGTATGTGCAATTTCTATGGAGAAGGCGGATTTCCTACTTCTTTGAGTCTTGCAAATGCAAAAGAAGAAGATCTTAGAAGTTTAGGACTTGGTTTCAGGGCTCCATATATAATAAACATTGCAAGAGCTGTTGAAGACGGCTTAGTTGATTTGGACAAGCTTAAAGTTATAGATATTGATAAGGCACGTGCTATGCTTATGTCTGTAAAGGGAATTGGTCCTAAGGTTGCAGATTGCGCTTTGCTTTTTGGTTGTCATAGACTGGATTGCTTTCCTATGGATGTATGGATGAAAAGGGCTATGTCAGAGTTTTTTCCGGGCCAAGATAAATCTATTTTTGGACCATATGCTGGAGTTGCTCAGCAATATATTTTTCATTATGCTCGGACATCGGGATATTTTGGAGGATGAGATGATTTTTGATACTTTAGACCAGTTGGAGATGTATATTCCGCTTTTGCCTGCGCTACGCGTTGTAGCTGATGTGATGGACCATGATGATGTATATGAGAAGGAGTGTGGAAGTTATCCTACATATGACAAGAATGTGTCTTATACAGTTATGGATTGCAAAACCAGCGTAGATGGAAAGCAGTTTGAATTTCATAAAAATCATACGTGTGTGCAAATTGTGCTTAAGGGTCAAGAGCTAGTGAGTACAACATGGAGAGAGCTGAAGCGTCAATGTGAGACTTTCAGTGATGCTGCAGATATTGGATTTATAGATGCTGAGCCCATTTCTGTCCTTCAGGCAACTCAAGGGCGCTTTGCTGTTTTCTTTCCTGGTGAGCCATTTAAGACTGGTGTTGCTTATGGCGAGCCTTCTTTAGTGAAAAAAGTTGTCTTTAAGGTGTTGGATTGAGTTCTACTTGCATTTTGTTGACGTTTGTGTAGAAAAGTGTTGATTGAAGTGATTTCTATTTTCATGTTCTTGTGGCTTCTGTATATTGAGGTCAGTTGAAAGACATGGAGGTTAACTTCTATGAAGAAGGTTTCTACAGCAAGTTTTATTATTGGAGTTATTTTAATTGTAGCTTCAATTGTTTTGTTTGTCTTTGGTATACTAAGTGTTAATACACCTTATGCATATTCTTGTTCATTTAATGGATATACCTATACTAAGGTTTCATACTCAATCTCTGTAACAGGTATTGTTAATGGCTTTATGATGATTTTCTTTGGCGGAATTTCATTCCTTGGTGGCTTACTCTCCTTTATACTAGCTGCTATTACTCATGGGCCAAAATTCCCAAAACCGGAATGTGGTCCTAAGTTTAAAAAGTGTTCTGCAGAAAAAAATTCAGCAAATGCAGATTCTTTTGTAGCAGATTCATCTGTAAATACTGAGAATGTAAGTTCTGAAAATTCAAGCACAAATTATTAAGTTGTAACTTAGCCAAACTTTTTGGCAGTTAATAATAGTTTTTCCCTTCCTTTGGCCTGTCGTCTAGACATCCCCTCTCTGAGACTTGCTCAGAATTGGACGACAGGCCTCCTTTTTTTAGAAGGCCTTGTCCTTAAATTTGAGGTTTTTGCAAGAACCTCATTTAACTTAGACTTCCAAGAGTAATTAGTTTTCCGCTAATAGCATCAAAGAGCATTATTCTGTCAGTATTGATTGCAAAATTAACTTTAGAACCAATTTTAAATCTTGAATTACCAAAGATAACTCCAGTTAAGAGGAAGTCATCAATATTAATTTTGATTGTAGATTCCATTCCGGTAGGCATTGCACCAAAGATTTCACCGGAGATAGAGCCGTTTTCAACAATATCAATGCATTCTGGTCTTACCCCAATGACAAAACTCTGTCCGTCAATTCGTGGAACTTCATCCTGAATTTCTGTTTCATCTACTTTTGCAATATGGTAGTTGAAATATTCATCCTTATTTGATTTTTCAACGTAGCCATGAAGAGACATCTTTTCTTTTTCTTGAGCCTCAAGTGCAATTTTTTGCTCGTTGCGGTCCTTATACCAAGCAGCAAAATCAAATGTTTTAGCTGGCTTAAAGCTGAACTGTCTACCATTTAGCATTTTTAGCAAAACAGTACCATCATCCTTAATTTGCCCTTGAGCGTCTATGAAGTTCACAGAAGGATTTCCAACAAAATCTGCAACAAACAAGTTATTTGGCATGTTGTAGACATCCAAAGGAGGATCATACTGCTGAAGTACGCCATTATTCATCAAGCAAATTCTTGTGGCCAAAGTCATGGCCTCCATCTGGTCGTGAGTGACATATACAAACGTACTACCTGTATTGACATGCAATCTTTGTAGCTCATATCTCATTTCTAGCCTGAGTTTTGCATCCAAGTTAGATAGCGGCTCATCCATAAATAATACCGATGGTTCTGGAGCAAGTGTTCTTGCAATGGCAACTCTTTGCTGTTGTCCACCAGAAAGCTCCGCTGGGTATCTATCCATGAACATGCCAATTTTAACAAGACGAGAAACTCTGCGAACAGAAAGGTCAATTTCTTCAGCTGTAAGCTTTCTTACACTCTTAACAACTTCTCCGTTCTTTACAATGTGGAATTCAGAATCAAGAGCTTGACCATCTTTTGCTAGTGTAGCTTTACGTTCTTCTAGTTTTTTCTTAGATTCTTCCAACAAAGCATTCATTGCTGCATCATCTTTTAATGCAAGAAGTTTATCGGCTGTGAACTTTGAGATAATGTAAGTATCAATCAGTCTAAGTTGAGCTTTCTTAACATCCAGTTTTCCGCTTTTGTCCTTAGATTCTTCAATATTTGTTTTTAAAGCTGTTTTATCTTTAAGAATCTCAATAAGTTTGCTAGCTTCTTTTGCTTCAAAATCAAATTCAGGAAGTTCATCTTTTATGTTCTTAAGTCCAAAAGAAATATTCTGATAAACTGTCATGTTTGGCCACAGAGCATAGTTTTGGAATAAGAATCCAACCTTTCTCTTATTTGGTGGAACGTTGATGCCCTTTGTAGAATCAAAGACAACTCTATCTCCAATAGAAATTTTTCCACTTGTAGGTGTTTCAAGTCCAGCAATCATTCTAAGAGTAGTGGTCTTTCCACATCCAGAAGGTCCCAAAAGGGTAACAAAATCATTATCTTCAATGACAAGGTTTAAATCATCTACTGCGTAGAATTTTCCCCATCTTTTTGTAACGTGTTCAAGTCTAATCTCAGGCATCATCAACCTCCTATGCCGCTATCAAGGCTTGCGCCTGTGAGTTTATTAACTAATGTATTGAAAACAAGAAGGGTCACAATAAGTAGTAGGTTAATACCACTAGAGAAAGCATATAGACCCATCTCATCAAAGTAAGCCAGTGTTGTAGAAAGCAGGAATCCCTGAGAACAAAGTAACATAAACAAGCTCAATTCTCTAAGACATGTCATAAATGGAAGTAAGAAACCACTTATAATTGATGTCTTTTGAATAGGAATAATTATTCTTGTCATTCTCTTAATCCAAGGTATATCCTGAATTATTGCAGATTCTTCAATTTCTCCAGAAAGCTGAAGCATTGAATTAAGTGCACTTCTTGAAGCAAACGGAATGTATTTAACTGTACCAACAATGATCAAACCCGCATATGTGTTAAATAAATTAATTTTGCTAGAAGAGTACAAAACAAAGAATGCAGCACCAACAGCAATAGAAGGCATTAGGTATGGTAGGAACGCAATATTATTAACATAGTTTGCAAATTTGTTTCTTCTTTTCTTTGAAATTGCATATCCAAGCATTGTTCCAATTGTACCTGCAATGAGACAGCATGAAAGAGAAACAAGTAAAGTTCCTTTGTAAGCACTCCAAATTGTACTGTTATATAAAATACCCTTTTGCCCGTACATTCCATTTTCTGTGATGTTTTCACTGGTAATCCACCATTTAGTAGTGAGGTTCTTTGTGTCTCCTGTATATAAGAAACTGTAATCACCTGGGTTTGGAAGGAATGTTTCAAAGGCAAATGAAATGATTGGGAAAATACTTGTAAAGAATGTTGTAAATATAAGAATTACGGCAATAACGTACTTTCCAACCTTGCCAAGGTTAATCTTTGAAATCTGTCCGGATTTACCAGTAACAGTGGTATAATTCTTTCTACTCTTTAAACTTGCTTGGTTGACAACCATGATTGCACCACCAAGGATCATCATGATAATGGCTAGAATACTGGACTCGCCTTTGTATCTAGCACTAAGAGTGATGTATCTAGTTGAAAGAGTTGAGAGCTTAAGGTAGTGAGGAACGGGGTAACTACCCATAGCACCACCAAAAACCAAAAGAACAGTAGAAAGAATAGCAGGCTTGACCATTGGAAGAGTAATGCGTAGCATTGTTTTCCATTTTGGAGTATCAAGGATAGTTGCTGCTTCTTCTAGGTTAGAATCCATGTTTTTGAAAATTCCACCAATTAGAATATATGCAAATGGAGCATAGTGCATTCCAAGTACAACAATACTTGGAAAAAGACCTATGCACCACCATTTTGGCATGACAATTCCTAAGGATGCTAAAAGTCCATTTGATGTCCCAGTAACGGCATTTGAGTTAAAAAGATTCTGCCATACTACAGCCAACGTCCATTGTGGCATGATATATGGGAAGATAAAAATGGAACTTAGGTACTTGCGGAAAGCAAGGTTTGTTCTAGTAACCAAGAATGCAAACAATCCTCCATAGAGAATTGCAAAAAGACAAGATCCCACAGCTAGTAGCAGTGTATTTATAAGAGGTGTCCACAAATTAGTCTTTGCGAGGTTACTAGTAAAAAGATCCACGTAGTTTACAAACGTATAACCTGAGGCCTTACCTGTAAGATGTTGGTCTATGGTTCCTACATGGATTGAAATTGTGTCTTTTAATATTGCTACAATAGGTGCAACAGTTGTTATGGTTAAAACTATACCCATAAGAACGAGAATTACATTTTCTGGTTTGCTTATGAAAGTTTTAAACTTGTTCCACTTTATTGTAAAGGAAGACACTTCTTTTATTGTGGCAGTAGTGCGCATATAAAAGTTTCCTTTTGATTTTTTTGCAAGTTTTGCAAAAATCTCTATATATCGAGCCCCAGGGTTTCCCCCGGGGCAGTAAGGGTGCTATGCACCAAATAATAAGCCAAAGAGGTTTTTAACCTCTATGCACAACTAGTTGTTGTATCTCTTGAGAGAATCAATCCAAGAACCAACAGAGAAAGCAACAGATGCGCAATATTCTGGATCTTCAACAACAAGATGTCCTTCATCAAGCCACCATGTAAGACCACGGTCGTTGTTTGAAGGATAAACAACAACGCCATCAACTTCGCCACCATGTGAGTGCTGATAGACTTCTTCGTTTTCTGCTGCAACAACTGGGTTGCTTGAATATCCGCCAATATCCTTGCCCCAAGCGCTGAAACCGTCTTGTGTACATGTCATATAAGCAATGAAAGCACAAGCTGTCCATGGAAGTGGAGAGTTGTCTGTTACAAACAAGTAATGGCAATATCCATAACCACCAATACCTGTGTATCCATCCTGGTATGCAGCAACCTTGATGTTGTTCTTAGAAACAGAGTCAGATTCCTGAACACTTCTAAGCTTTGAGTAAACAATAAGACCAAACTGGTCTGTTGCTGAATTTGTTACGAGTGTGTTGCAAATAGGACCATCGTCTGTCTGCTTGTTGTAGCTTTCCATCCAAAGCTTAATCCATGCAAGAGAGTATTTTGCATCTGCACCAAGGCCAAGTTCTTTTGCTGTTGCAACCATTGCATCAACAGTTGGTTGAAGAGTAGCTTGCTTTTCTGCTGAAAGAGCATTGAAAGCATCTTTCATGATTGCTGCATACTTGTCTGCCGTGAGGGTGTAGAGGAAGTTTCTTCCAACTGGTTCTGAGTCAATGTCCATAAACAGTCCATGTTCACCTGGCATTACGAAATCCCAGCAGTTGCTATAGGTCTTTGAACCTGTGCAGTTGTACATGAAGATTTTGTTGAGAGTCTGAAGTGGAAGATATCCATCAACAGCATCTGCAGTTGTGTTGTTTGCTTTTGCCCAATCAAGAGGAATGAAAGTATCAAGGATGCCTGTTTGGACCATCTTGCTTTCAATTTGGTTTCCGTCCTGAATCAATGTCATAGCAAAAGTTCCAACTGTCTTCTGGCTATCTGATGTGAGCATCTCAAAGATTGAGTTTTCTTTTGGCTGCTGCCACTCAGGAGTAAGAGTATAGCTTGGATCAATAGACTGAAGGTAGGAAATGAAAAGAGGAAGAGCTGTCTTTCCACGTGATGAGTTTCCAACACCATAGAATGTTGCGCCATTAGACTCTTCAATAGCCTTTTTTGCAAGTTCTTCGAGAGACATTGTCTCAGCTTGTTTAATAATCTGCTGAACAGCAGAAAGTTCTTCTGTCTTAGCTTCCTGTGCACCGCCTGCGAACAGTGAGAAGGTTAGGCAAAGAACAACGAATAAGAGAACAAATTTTTTCATTGTTTGTTTTCCCCCTTTAAATTTTACAAACATTTTACAATGAAATTGATTTCTTGAAAATCAAAAAGGGGCCAAAACTAGGAAAATATACTGGAAAATATTACTTTTCATAATGTAGTCATAATGTAGCTAGATTATGGAATAAATATGCATTTATACGTATAATGTTCTCACTTAAATTTAAAGGGGCATGGAATGAAAAAAATACTTACCGTTCTCTTTTGTTTGCTCACAATTTTTTCTCTTTTTGCAGAAGCAGTTGTTGAGCGCAATACAGCACAGTCAACATTACCATCTGTTGGTGATGTTGTTGATGGTTTTGTAGTCACAGATGTTGGCCGTTTTGACCTCATTGGTTGTGACACAATTCTTTACGAACACATCAAGACTGGTGCACAGGTCTTGTTTCTTTCAAATGAAGATACAAACAGAGTTTTTGAAATTGGATTTAAAACTCCAGCTGAGACAGACACAGGTGTTCCTCACGTCTTTGAACACTCAACTCTTGACGGCTCAGAGAAATATCCTTCAAAAACACTATTCTTCAACCTGAGTTTTCAGACCTATAACACCTACATGAATGCCAGCACTTATAGCTTTATGACAACTTACCCTATTGCATCTTTGTCAGAGGCGCAATTGCTTAAGTATGCTGACTTCTACACAGACAGCTGTTTTAACCCAATGGTTGCTACAGACAAGTCTATTTTTGATGAAGAGGCTTGGAGATATAGTCTTGATGAAAATGGAGATCTCACAATTGAAGGAACTGTCTATAGTGAGATGCTTGGATCTTATACAAGGGAATCGGCTGCATCATACAATTTCAAGAATACTATCTTCCCGGGTAGCATTGCAGGCAACAGTAGTGGTGGAAATCCAGACCACATCCCAGAGATGACATGGGAAGATTTGGTTGAATATCATGAAGAATATTACACTCCATCAAATTCAGTTACCTGTATTTATGGTAAAATTGAGGATATTGGTTCTTTCTTGAATTTGTTAGATGGCTATTTCTCAGATTATGAAAAGACGGAGTATGGTTTTGTTGACTCTGGTTATACTCCAATTTCAGAGCCAGTTTCAGCTACATATGAATATGCAGTAGAGGCTTCTTCAGATACAACTAAATCTGCAACTGTTTATTACGGTTACGTGTTAGGAAATCTTACAGAAGAAGAGCTTTCTGTTGTTGATCTTCTTTCAACCTTGATTGGAGACTCAAGTTCCGTTCTCATGGAGAATCTTAAGACAACAATTCCTTATGGTTCTTTTGGTTGTTATATTGATTTCTCTGGTCCAGAAGATGTTCTTTATTTCTATGCAAATAACATCAATGAGGAAGATGCAGAACTCTTTAAGCAGACTGTAGATGATTCTTTAATCTATATTTATGAAAATGGATTTGATCAGGATGCAGTTGATGCAATCATTGCTTCTTTTAAGCTCTCAATTATGCTCACAACAGAAGATAGTGAGATTGGAATTAGTACAATTCCTAACATTCTTTACTACTGGGCAGGCATGGGAGATCTCTATGGATACATGAATTTCATTGACTCCATTGATAACTTCAATACCTATGTTCAGGATGGAACATTCCTTGCAGCTCTTAA
>CAVEGR010000015.1:9322-12108 GCA_963615565.1 Phocaeicola massiliensis
GAACCTTCCTTGCTGCACTTAAGAAATATGTTCTTGAGAACAATAGAACTGCTTTGGCTACAACAAAAGCTGTTGCAGGACTAAAGGAAGAAAAAGATGCTGCTCTTAAAGAAAAGCTTGCTGAAATTAAAGCTTCTATGTCAGAAGAAGAGCTTGCAGCTATTGCATCTCCTGTTGAAGAAGAGGAGTCTGAAGATAAAACGGCTGAATATGTAAAACAGCTTCAGGCTGTTACTGTTGAAAGCCTTCCTGAAGAGTATAGAGTTTATGATCTTACAGACGAAACTGGTGATGACGGAATTAGAAGAATTTTTGCTGAATGTGATACTGACGGCATTGGTTATGCAACTCTCATGCTGAATGCTGACTGGATTGAGCAAGATATGCTTCATTTCTTCAAGCTATACATTGATCTTCTTGGAGATTTGGACACTTCTGAACATACCAGAACACAGCTTTCAACTTTGATTAACCGCTATTTATACAACATCACTATCAAGTCTTCTCTTGTGGACAATGATGAGGCTGATGAATATTATCCGTTCATTAGAATTAGTTTCATTGCTCTAGATGAAGATATGGAAAAGGCTTATGACGTTGTTGGAGAGCTCCTCTTTGATAGTCAGTTTGACGTTAAGCGTGTAGCAGACACTGTTTCAAACCTCAAACAGTCTTTGAAATCTACAATCAACAATGCAAGCTACAACGTAATTATCTACAATATGTTGGCCACTGTAGATGATAGTTTAGCATACTACACATACATGAATTACCTTGATTACTATTACTTCTTGGATGCTGTATCACAGGCTCTTGAAGAAAATCCTGATGTAGTTGTTGCTGGCTTGCAGTATATTCAGCAGAATCTTGCTAATTCTTACAAGGCAGTGTCTGCATTTGCAGGAAGCAAAGAAAGCAACGAAAATCATAAAGCTATAGCTGATGCCTTTATTGCAAAACTTGACCATTATGAAGTTCCAACTCAGGAGTATGAGTTTGATACAATGGGTAACTCTTTGGCTTTGGTTGTTGATAGTAATGTAAACTTCAATTTCATGTTTGCTTCTTATGAAGATATGGGCCTTGAAGAATACACAGCAGACCTTGATGCAATTTCTAGCCTTATAAACGATAACTACTTGCTTCCAATGCTCAGAGATCAGTATGGTGTCTATGGTGCATACACAGCTGCAGCTGATGCTGGTATTTACCTTTATACTTACAGAGATCCAAACATAATGGAAACTTTTGAAGTTTATGCTCAGCTTCCAGCTTACATGGCAAGTCTTAATACACTTGATCAGGAAACTCTTGATGGTTATATCCTTTCAAGTTATTCAAGCTATGCAACGCCAAGTGGTGAGCTCTCTGGTGCTTTAAGTGCAATTCTTAACCATCTTTCTAATATTCCACAGGAAAAGAGAGTAGAGTACATGGAGCAGTTGAAGAGCATTACAGCAGAAAGGGTTTCAGATTATGCTCAGGCTTATGCGGCTCTCATTGAAAATGGTATTTATGCAACTTCTGGCAGTGCTTCAGCTATTTCAAAGTATGCAGATCTGTATGAGGAAATTCTTAATCCATTTGGAGTTCAGGACTCTTCCAGTGTTGTCTTATCTGATATTTCTGAAGGTGATGTCTATTATGACGCTGTTCGTTATGCATTTGAAAACGGATATATGACAACTGTTTCTGGTTCTGACTTTGGTGTAAACGAAAGTGCAACTTTAGGTGATCTTGCTGCCTTCTTCTATATGGAAATTGGTGGAAGCAGAGACCCTGAGACTGCAATTTCTTTCCTTTCTCAGTATGGTATTATCCCAGCAGATCCTGCAGATACAGAGCTTTCTAGACTTGAAGCTTTGCTTTATACTTACTACTTCTGCCAAGCTGTTGGAATTCCTGTTGATCTTGTTGATATCCAGGGTGAATATCCAGATTTAGATCAAATTCCTGAAGGCTATGAAGGTCTTATTGGTTTTGGTCTTGAGTATGAGCTGATTGATACTGTTGATGGTCTTTTGGATCCAATGGGAACAATGACAAGAGCTCAGCTTGCCGCTCTTATTACTGCCTTTGATGCTGAGTAAGGAATAGTTCCTAAGTTTAGTATTTAATTATGTAGGGTGTTGCACTGCTAAGGTTTGTGTAACACCCTTTTTAACTTATAGAGCGGTTTTTGTGCTTCAGAAAGATAACTGAATATTATCTCGCTTCAGAGCCATTAGTTTCTTTCTTCAGAGCCACTTAAATTAGGAAGTTTCTCACTTCAGAGCCACCGCTACATGTAGTGTTACTACCAAATAAAATCTCTTTATAGTTATTGTATGAAGCTTATGCTTCAAATAATTATTAGGAGGTCTTTTTTATGTTTAAAAAGACAAAAGTGAGAAGTATTCTAGAACTTCTTGGAAAAGATTTGAGTGGAAGGGAGGTATCAAAAGGATTAGGCCACAGAAACAGAAGTGCAAGCACTATATGAAGTTTTAGGAAAGCCTTTGGAAGATATATGATACGAAAAAGCTTAAGAAGCTTATTAATGAGATAGAATCTTAACCTTTATTAAAAATCTCTTCTAGACTAATAATCAAAGCATTCTCTATAGGAAACTATTGAGGATGTTTTTACTACAGCTAGTGTATGTGTAGTTTTAAAAGTATCAAGAAACACGGTGGCTCTCAAGAAGGAAATTGGTGGCTCTCAAGAAAGATAATATTCACTCAAGGAAAGCGTCCCTTATTCCGGAATAAAGTACGGTGACGTTAAGATCGACACAAACATGAGAA
>CAVEGR010000016.1:0-5142 GCA_963615565.1 Phocaeicola massiliensis
CGATATTACTGACGGTGATTCTTGTAGTCTTTTGGTTTCATTCAGTGTTAATGGCTCTATCAGTGCACAAGGAATGGTTCAATTAGAGTATAAGAATGGTAATTTCAGTGAAGCGTTTGTAACTCTTTCTGCTGTTTCAGCTGAGACTAATGCTTTAACTGTTTGAATCCTACTTTGACGTTATAATATAAAAGTTGTTATAATGACACTCATGAAAAAAAGACTCATTACTAGCGCTTTACCATATGTTAACAATATTCCGCACCTTGGGAATTTGACTCAAGTTCTCTCTGCAGACGTTTTTGCACGTTTTTGTAGATCTAGAGGTTATGAGACATTATATGTGTGTGGTACAGATGAATACGGAACTGCAACTGAAACTAGAGCAGCTAAAGAAGGTGTCTCTCCAAGAGAACTTTGTGACCATTATCATGCAATACATGAAGAAATTTATAAATGGTTCAATATTGCATTTGATTATTTTGGCAGAACTTCAACTCCAAAACAGACAGAGATTGTCCAAAGTATTTTCAAGGCTGTAGACGCTGCAGGGTATATTACTGAAAAAGAAACTGAGCAGTTGTATTGTCCTCAATGTAGAAGATTTTTGGCTGATAGATTTGTTGAAGGAACATGTCCTCATTGTGGTTCTACGGATGCTCGTGGAGATCAATGTGATGCTTGTCAAACTCTTTTGGAGCCTACTGAATTAATTAACCCACGCTGTGGTGTTTGTGGTACAACTCCTGTTATTAAAAAGACTAAGCACCTTTATTTGGATCTTCCAAAGGTTCTTCCTCTTCTTGAAAATTGGCTTAAAGATGCAGCAGTTGATGGGTTTTGGGCAAAAAATGCTGTTCAGGTAACAAAGAGCTGGATTAGAGATGGTCTTAAAGAACGTTGTATTACACGTGATTTGAAGTGGGGTATTCCTGTTCCAAAAGAGGGTTATGAGGATAAAGTCTTCTATGTTTGGTTTGATGCTCCTATTGGTTACATTTCTATTTCTGCTAATTATACAGACAATTGGAAAGATTGGTGGCAAAAACCTGAAGACGTGGATCTTTTTCAGTTTATTGGTAAGGATAATATTCCATTTCATACTGTTATTTTCCCATCAACACTACTTGCTACTGGAGAGAAATGGACCATGCTCCATCATATGAGCTCTACAGAGTATTTGAACTATGAAGGTGGTAAATTCTCTAAGAGTAAGGGAATAGGCATTTTTGGAAATGATGTTCAAGAAACTGGTATTCCTGCTGATGTATGGCGTTTTTATATGTTCTACAACAGACCTGAAACTGCAGATTTTACGTTTACTTGGAAGGATTTTCAGGAAAAAGTTAATGGTGAGTTAATTGGTAATCTTTCAAATTTGGTAAATAGAACTCTTACTTTTGTTAAACGTTTCTTTGATGGAAACCTTGGAACTGGAGATCTTGAGGATACTCTTTTAGCTCAAATAAAGGAAAAAGAGGCTGTTATTACAGATCTTTTGGAGCATGCTGAAGAACGTGATGCTTTTAGAGAAATTTTTGCTCTTTCTAGCATTGGTAATAAAGCATTCCAAGATAGCGAGCCTTGGAAACTTAGAACTACAGATCCTGAGAGGGCAAAAGCTATTTTAAGGACTTTAGTTGGTCTTATCAGAGATTTGGGTATTATGATACAACCATATATGCCTACTGCAAGTGAAACTCTTCTTGGTTTCTTGGGGTGTAATGATGATAACTGGTCTTGTCTTGGTGATTACTCCAAGGATATTTCTATTGGTGAGATTGATCTTTTATTTACTAAACTTGAAGATGCTAGAATTGAAGAGCTGAGAATTCGCTATAGCGGAAGTCAGCAAGAAAGAGAGGAAAAGAAAATGGAAGAAAATAGTAAAGAAGCTAAGAAAGAAGCTGCAAAGGCTGCTTTACAGGCTGCTAAAGCTGCTGAAGAATGTAAATCTATTGCTGAAAAGTTTGCTGATAAAGTTAAACTTACTGTCAGTAAGATTGTGAAAATTGAGCGTCATCCTAATGGCGATATTCTTTATATTCTTGGTCTTGATACTGGAGAAGAGGAAGAAAGAACTATTGTTTCTTCTATTGTTCCTTATTATAAGGAAGATGAGCTTCTTGGCCACAATATTGTATTGGTAAATAATCTTAAGCCTGCTAATTTTAGAGGTGTTAAAAGCCGTGGAATGCTTCTTGCTGCTTCTGATCCTAATGCTGAAGAGCATACAACTTGCGAAGTTCTTTTTGCTGACGATATTCCTGCTGGTACTAATCTTGTTCCTGAAGGTTTTGCTAATCCTGCTGAGATGTGCTATGTAAAACCTGATCATTTCTTTGAGATGCCACTTTATACTGAAAATGGTACTCTCAAGGTTGATGGACATTCTTTGGTGTCACCAGAGGGAAAGACTGTTACAGCTAAGAAATACATTAATGGTAATGTGGGTTGAAAAACCTCGTAAATATCGGAATTTAGTGTAATTTTTGATGCGTTCATTTGTTTATGCTTTGTTAGGATGCATAGATAGATGAACGTTCTTGTTGTTGGATTTGGATTGATTGGCGGAGGGGTGGACGCTGCCTCGTATTATATCTCGCATGGCCATAACGTGAGGGTCACAGATGTGAGAAATGAGGTGGCTTTATGCGAATCAATTGAAGATCTAAAGCAAAAAGGTGTTGTATTTCGCTGTGAAGCTCCGTTTGATGAGGATGTGCAATGGGCAGACTTAGTTGTAAAGACCCATTACATGGGGCAAGTTGACTACTCATATCCCAAGACCAAGGCTGTAGTCAATGACATTTCTGTGCTTCTTACTAGCGAATATGCAAAAGATGTGAAGTTTATCTTTGTTGCCGGCGCAAAAAACAAGACCATTACGGTTAGCACTATGTGTCATGCTCTTAATGATTTTGGGCATAGTACACATATGTGCGGAAATATGGGTATTTCAGGTTTTTGCGAATTAGAAAAATTGGAAAGTGATGATATTCCTGAATTCATTATTATAGAGCTCTCAGTGTGGCAGATTAGAGATACGTTGGAAATCTTAGATTGGGATTTTCCTTCTTCTGAGTTTACTGTTTTTACTGGTGTTACTGAACAAGAAACTGTTGAACAGGTTAATTTTGAATTATTTGATTCTATTGCAATGATTTCCAATGCCATAGTTTGTCCATTTGCTGACAAAAAAAAGTTTAGTGAGCTTTTTTCTAAACTTCCAGACAAAAAGAATGGTAAAGTTTTTTCTGCTGAGGCAAATGCTGTAAAAATGTCAAAATCTCTTACTTCTAACATGCAATGGGCTTTTGCTGCCTTAAAACGTATGGGTTTTGAAGTATCAAAAATTAATGAATGTCTTAAATCGTTCAAAGGGATTCCAAATAGGGGAGAACTTGTTTGTAGAACTGATTCTTGCTTGTTTATTAATGATAGCTCCTCATTTTTGCCTGAATCTGTTGGCTTTGCTGTAGATAATTTTTCTAGTATGCGCGTTCATTTGATTTGTGGTGGTTATGGAAAGAGTTTTGATCCTTCTGGGATGAAGATTGCTTTGGAAAGCGTTGCTTCTATTCATCTTTTGGCTGGTTCTTTTACTAATGATAAACTTATTCCTTTTCTAAAAGATAATGATTTGAAGTTTTATGGCCCTTTTTCTTCTATGAATGATGCTGTGATGTCTGTTATGTCTTGTTTGGACAGTGATTCACATGTTATGCAGGTTGTTTTGCTCTCACCTGGTGTTCCTGCTTTCTATTTTTACAAGAATGAATTCTATAGAGGAGATTGCTTTAGAAAAGCTATTGGAGAAGTTGTAGGTCTTTAACTGGCTCTCTAACTGGCTAAAGATGTCGCAATTTGCAAAATTTGCTTTGTTTTCGACATAAAATGTACATAAAATCGCAAAACTGCTGAAATTACGACACGAGTGTATTTTTATGTTTGCAAAAACCTCTATTGAAGTGTATTAGTCGTTGTCTCCAATAGCATTTAGGCCTTTAGCATTTTCAACTTTATGAGCTTTAATGTTCTTAACAAGGAATGTGAATACTATCAGGCTCAAGCATGTAAGTGTTGCTGCATATTTTGGAAGAATGCTCCATGCTCCGTGAGCTTTAAGTATAAAGCCTAAAAGAACTGGAGTAACAGTTTGAGCACTCATGCTTGCTGCATAGTAGTAACCAGTGAATTTTCCAATGTTCTTAGAGGAGCAAAGTTCAACTACCATTGGGAATGAGCAGTTATGAACTAGTGCCATTCCGTAGCCTTTGATAATCCATACAACTAACAAGAGAGAAGGAAATACATTGTATACTGTACCTGCTTTATCTGTATAAGTTGCAGCGCTCTTTTTAACAAAGCACATAAGAACAAGACCAATGAATGTAAGCGTAAGACCAATAGAAATTGTCCATTTTCTTCCAATTTTATCGGCAATATAACCAGCTGTTGCAAAGCCTACTACAGAGGCAGCGCCGCCAAAAATGACAAGATTGGAAGTTTTGCTTGAAGCTGAACCAAGAGCATAAATCACAAAGTTGTTAAGATATGTTCCAAGAGCATTGTCAGACATAAACCACAAAAATTCTGCTGCTAGAATTGAAAGTAGCATGACCTTATTGGCTTTTGACATTGGTTTATCATCATCAACAGGATCAGCAATAGCTGCAAGACGTTCGCCTTCATCCATTTCATCTTTTAGTTCTACTGCAAGTTTATTTTCTTTGACAGTAAAGAATAATACTAGAGCAGAGATTACCATAAGAATTGAAGCTATTACAAATGGAAGCTCAATTGTAAGAAGGTTTTTATCTCCCTTAATATAGTTTGAAAGAACAAAGACCATTCCAAGAACTGTTGCAAATGCACCACCAAGATAACCCATGATGTTAATAATTCCGTTTGCTTTTGCTCTTAATGGTTTTGGAGTGATATCTGGCATAAGTGCTACAGCTGGGTTTCTGTACATCATCATAAAAACAAGAACTATTGCCATCATAGCTACCATGCCACCAATCTTATTTAAATGGAAAAAGAGTGGAATGAAAGGAAATGCAATTGCTGAAACAAAGGTTCCAATTAGAATATAAGGCATTCTTTTTCCAATTTTAGTATTGGTTTTATCTGATAATG
>CAVEGR010000017.1:0-2826 GCA_963615565.1 Phocaeicola massiliensis
GGAGGGAAGGTGCTATGAATTTAAGAATGTTACTTCAAGACAACTATGACCAAGGTGTAGAAGATGCTGAGGCTAGAGCAGAAGCCAAAGCCAAGAAAGAAAAGGCTTGTAATATCAGAAACCTTTATTCTGCAGGCGTAAATCTTGATGTTATAAGTAAAAGCTTTAATCTCTCTAAAAATGAGGTTTCAAATATCATCTCTGCAAAATAGTCAAACTCAATCACAGAACAGCTATGCATTCAATTTCTACAAGAGCATCTTTTGGAAGACGTGCAACCTCAACGGCACTACGGGCAGGGCATGCACCTTCAAAAAAAGTTGCATATACACCATTCATTGCAGCAAAATTGTTCATATCGCTGAGAAAAACGGTTGTCTTTATCACATTTTCCATGGTTGCACCTGCAGCAGAGAGAACAGCCTTGCAATTTTCAAGAGACTGTCTTGTTTGGTCTTCAATTGAAGCAGGGAAGGTTCCGGTTTCAGGATTAATAGGTAATTGGCCGGATGTAATAATCAAATTTCCACTTTTAATTCCTTGAGAATAAGGACCAATTGCAGCTGGTGCATTATTTGTTGAAATAACATTCTTCATAAATTCTATACTCCCTTTTTTGTGCTAAATTCATAATTTATCATGATTGACATCCAAACTTTTCGTTTACGATTCTTGAGGCTCTATTTCTTCCACCTCTTCAGCATTTACAGCTTCTTCTATGGCCTCAAGTTCTGACGAGCAAACTTGCTCTTCTAATTTGTAAACTGCTCCTCCTTTTCCAAAAACAATCTTAAAGAATGTTACGGAAACGGCAGTTCCAATAGCCCAACCAACAGGCCAGCTGAGCCAAATACCAGTTACTTGCAAGGCTGTTGCAGAAAGAATATATGCACCAGCAACCCTGATTATTAGGTCTGTAAATGTAGATGCCATAAATTGCTTCATGAGGCTCAAGCCTTTCAAGACTCCATCTGAAATGATTTTTACAGAGACAACAAAATAGAAAGGAGCAACAATCCTTAAGAATTGTCTTCCGGTTTCAATTGCAACGGCTGAAGGATTCTCCATAAAGATCTTAAGAAGAACATTTGTAAGGAGCATGTATGCAGCAACTATGGGGATACATATAATCCATACCATTTTAAGTCCAGCCCTCTCCCCTTGTTTGATTCTGTCAATCTTGCCTGCCCCCAAGTTTTGCGCTGTGTAGTTAGAAATTCCATTACCAATTGTGGTAAATGAAGTTATCACAAGATTGTTAAGCTTGATTGCTGCGGCGTATCCTGCAATTACAGAAGATCCAAAGCTGTTGATGATACTTTGAATCATGATATTTCCAACAGATATAAAGCTTTGTTGCAAAGTACTAGGAATTGCAACGGAAACAAATGAAGAGAACATTGAATATGAGAATAACGCTGGCTTTCCTTCTGCTTTTATTGTCTTTACGCGTTTAAAAACAACAACTATTGCAAGAATTCCACTTACTCCTTGGCAAAGGAAGGTGGCCCAAGCAACACCAGCAACTCCCATTTTAAAGGCAGTAACAAAGAGAATATCAACTGCGATATTTGATGTTGACGATATTGCTAGAAAAATAAACGGAGTTTTGGAATCGCCAAAGGCTGAGAAAATACCTGTTGCCAAGTTATAAATAAACAAAAATGGCATTCCAAAAATATATATTCTTAGGTATAAAGCGGAATCGGCATAAATATTTTCAGGAGTCTTTATGAGTGTGAGAAGTGCATCCATCCAGAGAAGCCCGGCTAGCATTAAAACAGCACAAACCACAACTGTACATATGAGAGAAGTATTTATTGCCTCTTTCATGCTTTTGTAATTTTTTGCACCAAAAAGCCGGGAAGTTAAAACAGAGCATCCCATGTTGCAACCAAAAGCAAATGCAATAAAAATTAATGTTATTTCGTATCCATTGCCAACTGCAGCAAGGGCTTCTTCACTTATAAACTTTCCTGCTACAAAACTATCGCCAATATTATAAAGTTGCTGAAAAACAATTGAACCAAACAATGGAAGACAAAACTGCCAAAGCACTGTCTGTGGATTTCCTACGGTCAAATCCTTATTCATGGATTTCATTTTTTCAAACTCTCCTGAAAACCAGATATTAGAGGTTTTTGTAATTTTGCAAAAACCTCAAAGATTTTCTAAAACCGCCAAGAATACTATCGTTTTTCTTTTTTCTGTGCAAGAATTATCATAATTCAATTTTTCTGAAAACTTGCATGAGCTTGAAGTCAAAACAAGAAATTCTTTTGAGCCCGTTGTTTATTTGTTTTGCTTTTCTCCAACTCCAACAACTTAACTTTTCGTTCAATTCCACCTGCATACCCCGTAAGGTTTCCGTTTGAACCAACAACACGGTGGCAAGGAATCATAATAGAAATTGAATTATGGCCAACAGCTCCACCAACTGCCTGTGCGGACATTCTCTCTATTCTCAATTCCTTAGCAACAATTTTTGCAATCTCCCCATATGTCATGGTGTCTCCATAGGGAATTGTAAGCATAATATCGCAAACAATTTTACGAAACCTCGTGGATTCATACTTCAGAGGTGGAAGAAAATTTGGTTCTCTTCCTGAGAAATAAATATCCAACCAGTTCTTTGTCTCTTCAAGCAGCGGATGTCTTTGCTCTTCTTTCTTTGTCCCAACGGTTGCAAACTTCTCATTAGTCCCTGTATAAAATTCACCAAAATACTTCTGATCATTAAACCAAAGCCCAATGACAGCGTTGTCATCACATACAATAGTCATGATGCCAAGAGGAGAAAGATATTGCTTAGTATAAATCATAGTC
>CAVEGR010000018.1:0-7916 GCA_963615565.1 Phocaeicola massiliensis
CATTAGGAGTTGCTTGTGCTGTATCTGCTACAATAACACTTATTGATTATTTTCTTGGAGTTGTAAGTGCGAATTGAAAGAAATTATGAATTAACAGTTGAAGAAGGAGATTTTGCAAACAGCACTCCTAACAATGCTAGTAACAAAGAAACGAACAAAAGTAAGCTTCGTATAGATGCTTTTTTATCATCTAAAATAGAAGGATTATCTAGATCTGCTCTTACAAATGAACTTTGCAAAATGACTATAAATGGAAAACCTGCAAAGAAAAGTGACAGTGTAAAAATTGGCGACAATGTAACGCTTCAATACGTTGCAGATGTATTTGAAAAGGTAGAACCTCAAGATATTCCTCTTGATATTTTGTATGAAGACAGCTCAATGCTTGTAATAAATAAAGCGCAAGGTATGGTTGTTCATCCTGGGGCTGGCAATGTAAATGGAACAATAGTTAATGCATTAGCATTCAGATACGGTCAAGATTTTATTAATAGAATGGCAGATGAGTGTGACATCTCACGTCCTGGAATTGTTCATAGATTGGACAAGGACACAAGTGGAGTTATGGTCATAGCACTCAATGCTCATGCTCATGTATCATTGAGTACTCAATTTCAGAATAGAGAAATTGAAAAGTATTATTATGCTTTCTGTGATGGTATTTTTCCAAAACATGAGGATGATATTGAGTGCCTTCTTGCACGCGACAAGGGTAATAGAAAGCTCTTTGTTCCAGTAAAAGAAAAACGCTATATCATTCAAGAAGGACTTTCACCAAAACGCACGCAGGAAATTATAGATGAGGTCTACAATGACCCTAAGTACAAAGTAGGGGGAGCTGTGGACAATTTTACAGAAGGCAAATACAGCAAAAGCCATTATGAGGTTATCAAACAATTTCCCCAAGCTGCACTTGTAAAAGTTCGCATCTTCACAGGCCGCACGCACCAGATTCGCGTACACATGAAAAGCATTGGTCATCCAGTCATTGGCGATATCATGTACAACCCAAAAGTCTCACGTTTTCCTAATTGGCCACTTATGCTTCACAGTGCAATCTTGGAAATTAGACATCCCGATACCAATGAACTTATGCATTTTGAGGCTCCACTACCTAAGCGTTTTGCAGATTTTGAAGAAGCTTTAAGGAGTCTATAATTCTATGCAAGGAATTGTATTACGTTCTATTAACAACATTTACACTGTACGAACTGATACTGGAGCTTTGTTTAGCTGTAGGATTAAAGGTAAGCATCTTAACACTGCAGTAGGCGAATACAACCCAATAGTAGTTGGCGACTATGTAGAGTTTACGCCATCAACCACAATCTCAAATGAACAAAATAATGGTCAAATGGGAGAAGGCCTTGTAACGGAGCGCAAAGAAAGAAGAGGTGTTTTTGCTAGATGGAATGCAAAAAAACAATTAAATCAAACAATTTGTGCCAATATGGATATTGTAGTTTGTGTTTGTAGCATAGAAAGTCCTCCTTTTAGACCTAGATTTATAGATAGAGTTTTAGCATGTTGTAGAAATGTACCTGTAATGATTGTTCTAAATAAGTGCGATATTCTTCTTACTGAAGATGAAGCAGAGCGCTTTAATTTATATAAGAAATTAGGTTATAAAACATTGGCCGTGTCTGCTAGTACTGGAGAAAATATCGGTATGTTGGTAGAGGCGTTGGAGGGAAAGACTGCTGCATTTGTTGGCCAAAGCGGAGTAGGAAAGAGCTCTTTGGTAAATAGATTGCTTGGTGCAAATCAACGTGTGGGTGAAGTAAGTGAAAAGTATAATAGAGGTAGGCACACGACAAATTATGCGTTAATGCTGGATGGGCCTGGATTTACGCTAATTGATACACCGGGATTTAGAGAGATATCGGTTCCACATGATGATCCTCTTTTGGTGTCTCAGGCATTTCCTGAATTTGTAAAAGCATCTTCAAGGTGTGCTTTTTCATCGTGTCTTCATGTCAATGAACCTGGCTGTGAAGTGTTGAGACTTCTTGAAAAAGGCAAAATTGACGCGGATAGGTATGAAAGCTATTTAGGAATATTACAGTCGCTTGATGAGCGACTTCCCGTGTGGGGTAGAAAATGTTCAAAAGAACAATAATTGATTTAGGTTTAGATCAATTTTTAATTTCAGTGTCTCAATATGCTCTAAGCACACAAGGTGCCCAGTCAATAAAACTTGCTAAAACTATCTTTGATACAAACCAGTATTTACATAGACAAAAGGAAGTTGCAGCTACTGTTTATACGCTTGATGCAGCTTCAAGAGATGCTCTATATGTGGAAAGTTTTCCGGATTTAACAGAGATATTTAATACCATTGCAAATAATCCTGCTTCATCGTTGACAGGAGAACAGGTCTATGATGTTGGTCTTTTTATTAAAAGTGCAGTGCTTTTGCGTTCTCTTTTGGGGCTATCACAAAATCTAGAATCTCCAATAAAAGACAGTGGAATTGAAAATATAATTCAAGAAATTCCACAAGAGCTTTTAGATCTAGAAAATGAGATTTTTAGCATTCTTGAATCTCCTGGGCAAGTCAAAGAAAATTATCCAACAGTTAAAGCTTTAAGAGACAAAGCAGATGCTAAGCGTGCTGAACGTAGCCGTTTTGCTTCAGATTTAATACGCTCGCAATCTGATGTGATGCAATCAAATGCACCTGTAATGAGAGATGGACGTGTTGTACTTCCAGTTAAAAACGACTTTAAAAACTCTGTTGGAGGCTATATCCAAAGCTACTCATCCACAGGTAGCACAGTATTCATGGAGCCATTTAAATTGGTTGACATGAACAATGCAGTTGTCCTTTGCCAGCAAGCAATTGACATTGAAATTGCACGCTTAATTGGTAGCCTTTCTGATTTGATTAGAGCTGTTGAAATGCAACTTAGAATGCTTTACAGCCAAGTTTCATATGCCGATTTTCTCTACGCTTTTGCTTCTTGGATACGTGTAAATAAGTGCACAAAAACAATACTTGTATCTGAAGAGCACATAGAATATGATGGTTATTGCAATTTAATCAGAGCCAGGCATCCTCTTTTGGGTTCAAAATGTGTTCCTATAGATTTAACAGTTCCTTCAAAAATTAAAGCTGTGGTCCTTACTGGTCCTAATGCTGGTGGTAAGACAGTTACAATGAAAACTGTTGGACTTTTTGTTTTACTAAATCAAATCTGCGGTCATATTCCAGCTGAAGACGGAAGTGCTCTTGCTTTATTTGATAAAGTTTTTACAGACATTGGTGATGATCAGAGCATTGAGAACCATCTTTCTACCTTCAGTGGTCATATGAAAAGTATAAGTTTTATTCTTAGAAACATGACAGAGAATTCATTAGTAATTCTTGATGAACTTGGTAGTGGAACAGACCCTCAAGAGGGAGCTGCTCTTGCAAGAGCCATATTGGAATTTTGTATAAAAAAGGCTGGTTTAACATTGACAACATCCCATCATGGAGTATTAAAACAATTTGCTTATTCGTCAGACATAGTTCTTAATGCTTCAATGGAGTTTAATGAAGAAACCTTAGAGCCTACATTTAAAGTTATTGCAGGTCTTCCTGGCGAGAGCCATGCTATAGATACAGCAAAGAGAATGAGACTTCCAAAAGTAGTAACACAATCTGCACAAAAGTATATGGGCCAAGAAGCTGTGAAAATCTCATCAATTATTCGTGGGCTTGAGCAAAAAAGAAGAGAAGCAGATTCTAAAGAAGCAGAACTTTCTAGAAGACTTAGAGTTATTGATAACCAAGAGCGTCATATTGCAAATGAAAATAGACGGCTTAAAGCAATGGAAAACCGTTTAAAGAAAGGTTCAGTTCAGGAATTTGATAAGACTCTAAAAGATGCAAGACGTCAAATTGAAAATCTCATTGCAGAGATTCGTGTTGGTGAAATTACAAAAGAAAAAATTCTTAAAGCTAAAAAGCTTGTTTCAGATTTAGAAGCTCAACAAAAAGAAATGGAAGCCCAAATTGCTAAAACAGATGAAGAAATTGATGCTTTTGATGCTCAAGAGGACATCAATAGTGATCTTCATGTTGATCTTAAACCTGGAATGGATGTACTTTGTGGTCCAAATAAACGTGAAGGATCTGTGATAAAAGAAGCTGGAAAAGGTAAATGGGTTGTTGCTATTGGACCTATGAAGTTTACTTTTAAAGAATCTGAATTGACAGTTCCAAGACGTTTGGCTTCTCATGTTCATTCTTACTCTTTTGATGCTGGTTCAAAAACTCCATCTCCAAAAATGACACTTGATGTACGTGGGTTCAGACTAGAAGAAGCGTTAGATGCACTTGACAATCAGCTTGAAGCTTGTTGTATTCACGGAATCAAAAATTTTTCTATAATTCACGGTTATGGGGATGGTATTCTCTCTGCTGGTATTCACCGTCACTTAGATAATAATCCCTTGGTGGAATCTATCAAATTTGCACATCCTGATGACGGTGGTCAGGGTAAGACTTATGTTACATTAAAGTAGGTTGAATATGACAAACGAAAATTGTGGAATTGTTGCTCTAAGAAATCTTAAGACAGATCAAGTATATCTCTTTTTTTCTGAAGACATTAAGAATGATTGTGTTAAAGAGCGTTTTAATCTTGATTTGGGAATGCATTCTTGCAAGTCTTTACAAGAAGATTATACAAATACAGGACTTGAAGTCTTTAGATTTGATACTGTTGAATATACAAAAGACCCCTCAAGGCTTGATGCACTTAAGGGGACTTTTGATAATCTTTACGAGTAAACTATTTTTCGTTATCCATCTTTATCAAAGTGCGAATTGATTCAACCGCAACATGGCAAACTTGTGTTGTATCATGAAGTTTTGGATTGTCCATTCCAAGGGCTTCACGTTCCTGATTTCCAACAACAAAGAAAACAGAACCACAACGCACGTTAAGATAACTTGCAACAGTAAATAGGGCAGCACTTTCCATTTCAGAAGCTAAAACACCAAGACGTTTCCATGCTTCCCATTTATTTTGTAATTCGTAACTTACTGGCATAAGTTGAGGGTCATGTTGACCATAGAAAGAATCTTTGCATTGAACAATGCCAAGATGATGTCTAATGCCCATCTTTTCAGCTGTTTTTTTTACTGCTGTTACAACGTCATAGTTGGCAACGGCCGGAAATTCTATTGGAGCATATTCACGGCTTGTTCCTTCCATTCTTACTGCTCCAGTAGCAATAACAGCATCTCCGCCCATAACTTGAAGAGCTATACCACCACATGTTCCCATTCTGAGAAAGGTATTCGCACCACATTTTACAAGTTCCTGCATAGCTATTGAGGCTGATGGTCCACCAATTCCGGTAGATGTTACACTGACTGGCACGCCGTCTAGTGATCCTGTGTATGTGACAAACTCGCGGCTATCTGCTATTTCATGAGCATCATCAAGAAAAGATGCAATTAGAGGAACGCGTTTTGGGTCCCCCGGCAAGATGACATAGCGGCCTACATCTCCTTGTTTGATGTGTAAATGATATTGAATTCCTGTCCCATTCATGTAATCAGACATTTTAGTCTCCTTTTGCGACACACAAGTACTATGCTTACGTGTAAAACAATATTATACCACATATGATCTACTTACGGACAACAAAAAAACCAACACAAAAAAAATTTTTTTTAAGAATAACAAACTTTTTGTAGCCGATTTTACACTTTTTATATTATAATTCGTTGGATTATTTTGAATAACACATTTGAAGGATGGAACAGAATGGAAATTAACATTCAAGATTTGGTACAGTCCATCAAACATGATGGAATAGAAGAGGCAAAGAAAGAGGCTGATTCAGTTGTTGATGCTGCCAAGCTTCAGGCTCAGGAAATTATTGAGGCTGCTAAGAAAGAGGCTGCCAAGATTCTTGATGATGCCAACCGTGAGATTGAAAGTTCAAAAGCTTTAATAAAGCAGGCAGAACGTGATGCTGTTCTTTCAATTAAGAAGGAGCTTGAGTCTCAAGTTTCAAAGATTCTTGAAGCAGAAGTTTCTAAGGCTATGTCTGGTGATGCACTGGTAAAAGTTATTGTTGCAGCTCTTAATGGAGATGATCCTGCAAAGTACACAGTTGAAATTGCTACTGTAACAGACGGACTTAAAAATGGTCTTGCAAAGGAAATTGAAAAAGGTCTTGAACTTAAGCCTGTAAAGGGAGCTTCAATCAAGCTTGCTCTTAAAGATGGCTCTGGATATTACGATTTTTCAGAAACTGAGATTGTTAATCTTCTTAAACCATTTCTTGGCACTTTGAAGTTCTAATGGGAGGAAAGAATGCCTACAAATTCTAGGTACTATTTTCTTGCTAGCCTCCCTATGCTGAAGTTTAATACAAAAGCTCCATTGGATTGGGATACTTTTATGGAGTATGCCCAAGATGGTGTAAGCGCAGGTGACTACAAACTTCTTGAGGGGATTTCAAAGAACGATTTTTCTGGCTGTGGCTTTTTAAGAGATTGGAAGAAATTTTCTGATTCTGCAGACAGGGCAATCAATGATAAACGTAGGGCTAATCTAGGGTTAAGTGACACTTATTATCCAGAAAATGACTTTGATCTTTCTAAGTATGTAAATGCTGTAATGAATGCAAAGAATCCTTTAGAAGCAGAGTTTGTAATCCTTAAGTATAAGTATGACTATCTTGAGGCAAAGACTGTTTTTGAAGCATTTTCTAGAGATGTTGTTCTTGGTTATGCACTTAAGCTTAAGTTATTACTTCGTAAAGATTTGTTTACTGTTGAAGCTGGTAATGCCCAGTATGGAATCCTCTTTGATAGAGTTAAAGAAGAAATTAGCGTTGATAAAGTTGACATAAAAGAATAAAAGTTGGAGATATTATGACAAAAAGCACAGGATATGTAGCTGGCGTAAACGGAAACCTTGTCACTGTTGCGTTTGAAGGTGCCATTTCCAAGAACGAGGTTGCTTACGTTCATGTAGGCAATACCAAGCTCAAGGGTGAGGTCATTAGAATAAACGGAAGCAAGGCTAGTATGCAGGTTTACGAAATGACAAACGGCATACAGGTTGGAGACAAAGTTGAGTTTACTGGCGAGATGATGAGTGTTGAACTGGGACCTGGTTTGCTTACACAAATCTATGATGGTCTTCAGAACCCTCTTCCATCTTTGGCAGAGAAGTGTGGATTCTTCCTTCAAAGAGGAGTCTATCTGGATCCTATTCCTAACAAGGATTGGGAATTCACCCCATGTGTTAAGGTTGGAGATGTTGTTGTTCCAGGTTCTTGTCTTGGTACAGTTCCAGAAGGTATCTTTAACCATAAAATCATGGTTCCATTTGGTCTTGGTGATGTAGAGTGGAAGGTTGTAGAAATTGTTCCAAAAGGTGTCTACAATGTAAGAGCCACCATTGCTAAGGTTGAAAGTGCAAAGGGTGAAGTTAGAGAGCTTTCAATGGTATTTAATTGGCCAGTTAAAAAAGCTATTAAATGCTATGAGGAACGTGTAAGACCAGATGAAACTTTGGTTACAAAAATTAGAATTATAGATACATTCCTGCCTATTGCTAAGGGTGGTACATACTGTATTCCTGGTCCTTTTGGTGCAGGTAAGACAGTTTTGCAGCATTTAACAAGCCGTAACGCAGATGTTGATATTGTAATTATTGCAGCCTGTGGAGAACGTGCTGGTGAGGTTGTTGAGATTCTTAAAGAATTCCCAGAACTTAATGACCCAAAGACTGGTCGTTCATTGATGGAAAGAACAATTATTATTTGTAATACTTCTTCCATGCCAGTTGCAGCTAGAGAGGCATCGGTTTATACCGCAATTACAATGGCTGAATATTACAGGCAGATGGGATTGAATGTCTTGCTACTTGCAGATTCCACTAGCCGTTGGGCACAAGCAA
>CAVEGR010000019.1:0-5642 GCA_963615565.1 Phocaeicola massiliensis
TTGTTTTATCAACATAGAGATTACCGTAGGTGATAAGTTTTTCAAAAGAACTATTACCAGTGTCTATCTTTTTCATATATCGCCTCTTCTTTTCATCTTATCATAAAACATCAAATTGAAATACGTAAAGATGCTGTTGGTATCCAAAAAATTGCACCCTCCAGCATAACGCCAAAGGGTGCAAGGATTAAAAATCAAAAGCTATGTGCTCTGCCCATGGGGAGACAGGAAACGTCTTAGTCCTCTATCTTGCGATAGATAGCTTCTACCTCTCCATACTTTTATGAAGAGGTAGAAGCTTCCGATAATTCCACACCACACAACAATAAGCCGTGCAGTGCAGAATCTTCTTACAATCAGTTATTTGGAGTCCAAACAAGGGCTGTACCACTCTCAGTCATCTTCCCGCTTACATTATCCTTGGTATAAGTATTTGTTCCTTCCTCTGTGACTGTAGCAACCCACTCAGAATTACCATTATAATTGTAAGTGTTATAGCAGTATGGGTATGCATTTGTTGCAGTTACTGTTACATCTTTTAATTTTATAGCAACCTTTCTACCTTCAGTGTCAGATAATGAGGCTCTAATCCTTATACCACATGCGCTCGTATTAATATTTGTATAATTTGAGGACCCAACAATCGTAAAGTTTGTGTCTTCTAGCGTCAGACTACCCCATACATAGTAATCAGTACTTATGCAGGAAGAACAGACGGAAGTAGCATTATTAGCAGTAAATGCACAGTTTTTAAAAGTGATAGCATACTCGTTAGCATTCTCTGTATATGCTCCACCTTCAAATGACAGATAGGTATTTGTAAAAGCACAATCAGTGAAAGTGTATACATTCTTTCCTTCTCCATTCTGTGCATAAGTCTGCAATGTTCTATTAAACTTACCATCGCTAGATTCAAATGTTACATTTTCAAATATTCCAGTTGAACCTTTCCCAAATCTGATATATCCGGTATTACTGACTTTTACAGTTCCGTTCTTTATAGTTTCAGAAACTACAACCTCTTTATAGCTTGAATCATATCCAAAGTTCAGCACATTCCCTAAAGACATTGTTTTATTATTCAAATCAAGAATGAAACTCTTGCCATAAGTCAACTGCTGATCATTAGTTATAGAGACATCTCCCAAAAGGATTATAGTGGAACCGTCTTCAGCTGACAAGAATGCCTTATCAAGAGACTCTGTTCCAGCAACATACCAAGTCTTTCCATTTATTACACAAGGACCGCCTATGCTATAGATGTCATAATCTTCGGTATCACTCTCTATTGTACAATTATCATTCACAGTAATCTTTGTTAAATCATCCGAATACCCCCTGATGGAGAAAATATCCTGCTCTGCATTGCCGCCATTATTATGTCTAGCAGTCAAAGTACAATTATCGAAAGACATATCGGCTGTTCCATAGATAACAAAGCAGGCATAGTCGTTATCACCATCTTTTCCATATGAATTTATCGAGTTAAAGGTGCTGTTCTTGGCAATTACCTTTAAGCTGTTATCCCAGTTATTTATAGTACAATATCCTTCGATAGTGCTGTCTATGAAGCAGAAGGTTGTATTGGTATTAGAAAGTATATAATCGCCGGTATAATAGCCTTCGTTTATAGCATAATATGTCGGAATCGACAGTGTTACTTTATTAAAGGTAATTGTGGCATTCTTGTTATCAGCTGTCGAAATACCTCTGAAACCGGTGTTAACCGTAGAAGAATCTATTTCAACATTCTCAAATGTTACACTACCTCCTACACTATTGTCCTTCTTTTCTATATTCCAGATGTTGATAAGTCTTGCACCTTCCTTCAAACTCGTAGGGTCAACGTCTCCGGTATTCTTGATTGTAAGATTTCTTATTGTTATATCAACGTTGATAAAACTATTATCGGTAGGACCTATCTGAATCAGAGGATAAGCTGAACTTTTAATATTAGATGTATTGTAAACTACATGACCGTTCCCCTCTAAAGTCAAACCTTTGGCAATAGATATAGAGGCATTCTTCTCCAATGTGTTGCTGATATCTACATTCTCTAAGAGTGTTACGGTTCCGTCTTCTTTGGCGGCATTAATTGCAGCTTGGAGGTCTGAATAATATCCAACTGATGATGTATCAGGTTCTGTTTCAGAAAGCTCTGCCTTAGCAACAGCACCATCAACAAATTCTTTCTGACTTGCTGCTGCATTCTTTACAGTAAGCATAATCTTTGATGTTGTGTCAGCAGTTCCTGCTTCCAAAACAACAGTATGACCGTTGACTGGGCTGATAACCTTTCCTTTTAGGTCTAGAGTAAGAGTCTTATTAGAAATTGTTATTGTCTCAGCAAGTATCATATCTTGCAAAAGAGTGAGAGTACTGCCAGTTTCTGCAGCATCAATTGCAGCGGCAAGAGTTGCGTAATACTTGTCCTCACCTACCTGAACAACCTTAGCTGAATATGTTCCGTTTACTGTGTCTGCCTCTGCTGTCTTTGTATAAACACCTTCAATGAAGGTAAGAGCATCCTGGCCTTCTGTCAAAGCACCCTTAACAGTAATTGTTCCAGAGGAAACTGTTATCTTCTTGTCTGTGCTTGCTGTTACTTTTCTGCCACTTAAGTTGATTGTAAAGCTCTTGTTTGTTGTAACATCTTCTTTCAGTTCTGCAGCATTCCAGAGAGTAATTGTGGCTCCTTCTGCAACTTTATTAATTGCTTCATCAAGAGTCTCAGAGAGGTTTCCATTGCTGTCCATTGCTACATATTTAGGAGCATAGATAGCATAGTCACTGAAGTGATATACTCTGTACTCAAGCATACCGGTTGTGCTGTCATAAGAGAGAAGCTCTGGCTTTTGAGTATTAGTCTCTTCGCCCTTATTTACAGTACCACCACCAATGTATTGGATTCCAAGGGTTGGAGTTCCACCACTTGCAAAGGATGTTGCCAAGCCTTTTCCAACATATACGGAACCAGTAGGAGCATTTGCTTTAGAATCATCTGCATTACTTAATGCACTACTAAGTGATGCACCTTCTAGTCCAAGCGTTACCTTTGCAACAGGAGCACCTTGAGCAGTTTCAATCTGATATTCAGCAAGTCCATCTTCGTTCAATGTTGTTGTATCTGATGAAGTTGAAGAATCACTAGAAGAACTCTGATTAACCAGGTTCTCTGCTGACATCTTGAAAGTTACATCCTTTGTAGCTGCTTCACCAGTTGCATCCTTGACAATAGAGTTTGCAGGGAATGTTGCTGTAACTTCTTTGATCTCTGATTTACCTGCTCCTGTAGCAGCCGTTGAAGAGCTATCCAATCCTGCAGCAAGAGTAACAGTGATTTCCTCTGAGTTTGTCTTTTTATTGGTTTCAGTTGCAACTTGTGTATCAAACGAACTAACACTAATTGTAGCTTCTGCAGAGAAATCAGTGCCAACTTCTGTCTTAATGTCAGCAGCTTGGACACCTTCAATCATATTTCCTGATACTGTTGTTGTGAGGTTATCATAGACGTTGATATACTTTGTTGCTGTTGCAGCAGTGTATCTAGTAGTATCACCATAATTACCAATGAAAGATACAACAACTTTGTAAACACCAGATTTCATGTTGCTGTACGTTACATTGGAACTTAATTTCTGTTCTCCAGAGTCAGTAGTCGTCTTTCCATCAGTTCCATAGACAGTTTTTCCTGTTGAATCATAGACTGTTACAACCTTGGTATATACATTTGCGCTATCAGTAAAGTCTTGCTTATTTGTAGCATCCTGTATTGTTACGCTACTTTCAACCACAATGGTTCCGGTTTTCTCCTGCTTTGGAGTAACTGAAATAGTGACTTCATGACTAGCCTTTGTGATAAGAACTTTGTCTACTTTACCGTAACAGATAAGTTTGTCTGCACTTGTATTTGTATTAGAATATCCAAAAAGTTCAAAATTCCAGTAGCCTTGTGAGAGGTTTTCTGTGTAATAGCCATCTCCTTTATTCCCTTTCAACGCAACAGCATTAGACTCTCCAGTACCATTAGTTTTACCTGTAGCAATACCAGAATCAGCTTTGACAGCTGTATACTTCCAAGCTTGGACACTTGAAATATCAAAATTCAAGGTTGCTGTTAAACCTTTTCTTTGTTCTTGTCCTTCTACAAGTCTAACACTTACAAGTTCTTCGTTTTCTGTAATTTTAGACTCTGGATTACACGAAGTAATCATGCAAAGTCCAACGAGAACAACAAGTAGTATGCTTAGTGTTTTTCTCATACTTTTTTTACCATCCTTATTTAGTTTTTCTGTTCTATTTTTAACCACATGGAAAAACTTTCCATAATTGGTTAGATTTCTATATAAACATTTCATGTTGTTATCTCTCCTGTAATTGTTGTTGTGAGATAGTCATAAACATTGATGTACTTTAAAGCTAAAGTCTCTGTTCCCTCTATTGTTGTCTTAATTTCAACCACATAGGTTCCGGATTCAACTTCGTATGGTGTTGCTCCAGTTATAGGCTCAGAGCTTCCTAACTTTTTTACTGTCACAGAGTAATTTTCTCCTGTTAGACTTATGGCTATTTTTCCTTTAACGCCTGTTGACTGAAGTGGCTGGACTGAAATTGTGATAGAGGAACTTTCTGAATTAATTAATTTGTTTACAGAGCCTTCTGCGACAAGATGGTTGTCATTATCATATCCGTAAAGCGTAAAGGTCCAATATCCTTGAGAGAGTGTCAAGGTAGAGCTATCAAGTGGTGTTTGTTCTGTCTTTTGACCGGTCGTGAGACCGGTATCGGCCTTAATTGCTGTGTACTTCCATGTGAGGCCGGATATAGAGAAGTCTAGTAATGCCGAAAGAGAGCGTGGTGTGTTCTTGTTGACTTGTATATTGATGCTCACAGGTTCTTCTTGCATTGTTTCCTGAGAGCAAGAGACAATCACAAAAAGAGTTGCAACTACTAGTAGTAAAACAGAGAATTTCTTCATCTATTGTCACCTCCTATTACAACATCGTCATAGGAATTGACAAGAGAGCCGTTGAAGACTACGCACATAATGCGGTACGTTCTTCTTTCTAGTGCAGAGAAAGGACATGTAGTAGTTGAGCCTTCAAGTTCTTCTCCATCTAAGAACCAGATAATACTTGTCATATAAGAGTCTTTATCAAGAGTAAATTCAGCAGTAAAAGTGCCATTGGAGCCACTTATTATCAGCCTTCCAGTAGGTTCTGCACTCTCTGGCTTAATGTTAAATCCTCCGTCTGTTGTTTGCTCTTGCTCTGCCTTTATATGTAAACAAACAGAGCAAACTTCATCTGTGCCATACTTTACATAGGTGTGCTTTGCATAACTGTCTTGATAATCACAGTCTGAACATGCGTGCCAGTGATATGTTTCATTAGTTGTCCACTCGGTAGTGTTTATTTTGTGAGAGAGGATGTCTCCGTAATTCTTATGACAGACACGACACTGAGCTATGTGCCCTGATGGCCCCATAGACTGGTAAGAGTCAAAGGTATGCTCACCTGTTGCAGGAATTATTAAGTCATTGTCATTTTTTACTTCTTTGGTGCAAGCGCTGTCATAGAATTTCTTATTACATCTTGAGCATGACCAGTATTCTTTTACACCCGGGTCTCCACAAGATTCAG
>CAVEGR010000020.1:0-18734 GCA_963615565.1 Phocaeicola massiliensis
CTATTGAGGTTGACCTCAAACATTCATTCCAAGAAACTTCTTCAACGATATAATGTATTCTCTTAGTTTTGCGAGAACCTCTTTTGAAGAAGGCTGTAAAGAAGTATCGGCAAGTTTCTCTTCAATCTTTCTTTGTACAAAATTAATATCATTAATTTCATTTCCAGGAGGACATAGTACTCTAGTTGATGCAAAAGACTTCCACTTTTTCATGTTTTCTTCGTCTAGTAATCTTGGATAACTTCTGCATACGTGTCTCCAGAGCATTTGAGGACATCTTGAATCTTCAAAATCAAGATTAAGAGACAATCTATTTTCTGGTGGTGTGTTTCTAATTATGTTAAATAAATTTTTGTCATGATCAGTGAAGAATTTTGTGTAAATTGCATAATCTGGATCATTTGAACCTTCAAATTCTTCCTTTGTGTTCATTCTAATCTTGTTTATAAGATTTGGCCTATTTGCAGTAATTATCTTGTAGCTTGCATTGCATTTATCAACATCAATCCCAAGTCTTTCATAGTCTGATCTTTTCTTTAAACAGCTTGTAGGAGCTATGAAGGGGACTTTGTTTATTGCAATTCGCATGACTCCAGGAACTTTGAAGATATCTTCACTTTTTGCTTCAAGTAGAGGCTTAACATCTTGAGTTAAATTAAAGCAAACAATGTTGTTTTCCATCTTAGAATGAGGCGTAATTGGCAAAATCAATGAAGAACAACCCTTTGGACTGGTAAAAACTTTGTTTACATGAATGATTGGTTTTGGAGTATCTTGTGGATTGAGAAGATTCTTAACTTCAATCTTATTTCTAAGTTTTAAATAATGGTCAAAAAGCTTGGGTTGCTTTTGCTTTATAAGTTTTGCAACTGCAATTGTAGCATTAACATCTACCATTGCATCATGGGCACCAGTTTGATCAATATTGTTAGCTCCGGTGAGCTCTGTTAGTTTAAATAGAGGTCTACCTGATTCTTCTGAAACGGGCCAGTTAATTCCCTCTGGCCTAAGGTCATGTGCAGCTCTCACTAAATCAATGATATCCCACCTAGAGCAGCCATTTTTCCATTCTCTTTCATATGGATCGATAAAATTTCTATAAAAAAGATTTCTGATAAATTCATCATCAAAACCAATATTATTAAAGCCTACAACACACGTATTTGGCTCTTTAAATAGCTCAAATATTTTCTGAGCAAATTCACTTTCTGGAATACCTTTAGCTTTAACATCTTGTGGTGTAATACCTGTAATTATGCAAGATTGAGGATCTGGAACATAGTCTGCAGCCAGTTTGCAATAAAGGACAACAGGATCTCCAACAGGGTTTAAGTTCATATCTGTTCTTTGTCCTGCGAATTGAGCAATTCTATCGTAAAACGGTGAAAGTCCAAAAGTTTCTAAATCATACCAAAAGAATGTTGACATATGTGCAGTTTAGCACAAAAAAACTTGAAAACAAAGCAAAAGGAGATTTATAGTTATATGATGTATGGTCAAGCGTCTTTTGATTGTATTTTTAATTGCTTTGCTTGCCTTCTCAGGCCTCTATGCCAGTGACTCTGAGCCTCTTCCTACGAATGAAGAAGTCAGTCAGGCCATCACTGTCATCATGGACTGTTTGTCTGCGTCTCTTGTAACTTCTTGTACTAATTCCAACATTAAATTGCCTAATTGTACGGTGTCTATAAGTCAAACAAGTAATCTCCCGCTACGTATTGCATATTTTTTGGCTGATCCTGCTGAATATTGTGAGGCATTATCTCCAGCTAATGAAACAACTGGTTTCTTCTCAACTTTCTTTGCATTTCTTAGTAATTCAATCCAAGACCCTCTGGCATCTGCAGTTTACCTTATTATGAATTCTAGAGATTATTCAAATGGCGATTTCCTACTGTCTGGATCAATTAATTTTTCTTATCCAGAAGATGTTACTCTTGACGATGTCATTGCAGTTTGGACAACTCGTGTAAATACGAACCAAAGTATTGGGATGACTGTAGATATCGGACTATATGGAGAGAAGATGAATAGACCACTTACATTGTCTGGCAATTTCGTGATTAGTGTAAATGACGAGGGCGAGATTGTTGTGTCGTCTGTTGGCGATTACACCATTAATAATTATCAATTTCATGGTGGACAATTTAAGTTTTAAGGGAGTGTACACATGCAGACCAAAGTTTTAGAGTTCTTGAATAAGCATAATTTAAATCCAGAGAAGATTAGTATGGATGATCTTTGTGCATATTTTATAAGTGAGATGAAATCTGGCTTAGCTGGACAACCTAGCTCGCTTCCAATGATTCCAAGTTTCTGTTCTCCAGATGGAAAGCCGCAAGCAGGACAGAAAGTAATTGTCATTGATGCAGGTGGAACCAATCTTAGGACTTGTATTGTTGAGTTTTCACAGGATTTGAAACCTGAAATTAAAGATTTTAAGAAAACTCACATGCCAGGTTCAGATAAGGAAGTTTCTGCTAAAGAATTCTTTTCTCTTTTTGCAGATGAGCTTACACGTTTAATTGACCAGTGTGACAGAATTGGATTTTGTTTTTCGTATGCAGCTCAGATTCTCCCAAATCATGATGGAATTCCAATTACTTTAAGTAAAGAAATTAAAGCTCCCGAGATTATTGGAAAGAGGCTAGGAGAGAGTCTTCTTGCTGAGTTGGCTTCTCGTGGTCATGATGTCTCAAATAAGAAAATAATTATTTTAAACGATACTGTAGCTACATTACTTGCTACTCAATCTCAGAATATGGACAACAAATACGATGGTTGTATTGGATTTATCCTAGGAACCGGTACAAATACTGCTTACATTGAAAAAAGTAGCAGGATTACAAAGTTGCCAAAAGATATTGAAGTTTCTGAAAATCAAATTATTAATGTAGAATCCGGTTCTCTTACTTTCAGTTTAGGAGACTTGGATAAGGCTTTCTTGGCTTCAACAAAAGACCCTGATAAATACAACTTTGAGAAGATGATAAGTGGTGCTTATCTTGGTCCTCTTGGGTGGTTTATTATTCGTGCGGCAATTGATGAAGGGCTTCTAAGTTCTAAGTTTATTAAGCAGTTTGATAGTTTTGCGCCAACTCCTCATTCTGTTACTGCTCTAAAGTTGAGTGCTTTCTTGGAGCTTTCTGAGACTTGTTTAGTCTTAACCAACTACATTGGAAATGAAGATTCTAGTAAGCAAGATGTTTATGTTTTAGAGTGTATATTGCAAGCACATATTGCCCGTGCTGCAAAACTTACGGCTGTTAATTTGGCTTCTGCTGTACTTATTACAGATTTTGGAAAAGATAAAGAACATCCCGTTTTGATCAACGCAGATGGCACTACTTTCTATAAGACTCCATGTTTAAGAGACCTCACAGTTGAATACACTAAACAATATCTTGCCCAGAAAGGTAGGTACGTAGAATTTACTCAAATTGAAGATTCTCCAGTTATAGGTTCTGCTATTGGAGCTTTAGCTTTGTAGTTTGTAGATTCTGTATTTGTTTGTGTTGTTTTTGTAAGAAATGCATTTACAAGGTCGTAAGCAAATTCCTTGAATTTACTTTCATGTTGTGTTGCAACTTCTTTTGCAAATTCTTCCATCTTTTTCATGTTACTTGGATTTGTATCATCCATTTTAATTTCAAATTCAAGAGGATCGTCAATACGAACATAGTTAACATCATCCATGTTCTGTAATACTATATCAGTTGTACATTTCTGTGCATTTGAATACATTGGGCTTACTTGGTCTTTCCAGTTTAAAAGTCCATTTGTTTCATCAAATGTCATTGTGTGATTTCTTCCTCCAGTACTTAGAGATAAGATGTTAAATTTTGTACAATTAGGATAAAGTTTTTTTGCTTCAATATAGGCATATATTGCTGGATTATTTGCTACAACTCCTCCATCAACTAGGAGTCTGCCATCTTTGACAAGTGGAGGAAAATATGTTGGAGCTGCACTTGTTGCTCTTCCAGCATCTTTAACTAAAAATGAACGTTCTTGGTAACTTCTAATTCCAAAAGGTTCACCACTAAATAGATCATAGCTCATAACTAGAGTAGGAACAGAGGCTTGTCCCATAAGACTATCTGCGAACAAATTCTCTAATAATGTTTCAATTCCTGTCTCAGGATATTTTGTTGATGTGAAATATCTTATCATTGTTGATGATTTTGAAGATGATGGAAAAATTTCTTTTCCCATTGTTCTATACAAATCAAGAACTTCATCTAGATTTACTTGCGGTGTGTTTTCACAAAGTTTATATCCAAATGAAGAAGGACAGGTGAGTGCAAGTGCAATTAGGCCTCCTGTTGAAGTACCTGCTATAAGGTCAAAATAAGAATCTAAACTATTATTTCCTTTGATATTTTGAATTTCTTTTTCAAGCTTCTGTAGATAGACAACTGGAATAATCCCTCGCATACCTCCTCCATCTATACAAAGAATAAATCTTTCTTCTGGAGGTGTTGGCTCTGCTTCTGCTTCTTGAAGTGGCTCTTGGATTTCTGGTTCTATTTGCGTGTTTTCTGCGCCCTTTTTGCCTAGGCGTCTAAAAAAATCTAATATGCTCATGCCCATAAAAATGATATATTTGGGGTTAAGGGTCAAGTCTCTTGGCATTAGACTAGTAAAGAGATTTTTACAAAAAACTCTAGAATTAGACATTTTTGGAGGGTGTAAGGCATGGAGAAGTTTGATATTAAGCTAGACATTAATAGTTGTTATTCCAATTGTATGCTTTGCCCAAACAAATGCGGGGTGGATAGAACCGCGGGTAAACTGGGAGTTTGTGGACAGTCTAATGAAATGCAAGTAGCTTGGGTTGGACTTCATAGAGGAGAAGAGCCTCCAATTACAGGTGAACATGGTTCTGGGATGGTCTTTTTTTGTGGCTGTCCTCTTCATTGCAAATATTGTCAAAACTATCAAATAAGTCATGCTTTTAAAGCTAGTGGATTTGGAAAAGAAAGTTACGAAGGCATTACAATTTCAGTTTCTGAACTTGCAACTTTGATGCTTAAACTGCAAGAATTTGGAGCTGCTTCTATTAATCTTGTTACAGGAACTCACTATATTCCTTCAATTGTTCAAGCTTTACAAATTGCTAAAAATGATGGTCTAAAACTGCCAATTGTATGGAATTCTTCAGGATATGAGAGTGTAGAGGCTCTCAAATTAATTGATCCATACATAGACTTGTATCTTTTGGATGTTAAAACTTTAGACCCTCAAGTTGCAGCAAAGTTTTGTGGTCTTGCTAAATATAGTGATGCTATTATTCCTGTTGTTAAGTTTTTAAAGCGCCGTTATCCATGTACTTCTTTGAATGATGGTTTAACTGGAGTTTTAGTTAGACATTTAGTATTTCCTGGAACTATAGATGCTACATTGAATTTCCTTTCTTGGTTTGCCGATAATTTCAAGGATAATTTCTTGTTGTCTCTGATGGTTCAATTTGTTCCACCTTTAAATGACCCGGGCTTTCCTAAAATCACATCCAAAGAATATGACATGCTCTTAAATGCACTTGATTGCTATGAAATAGACGGATTTGTTCAAGAAACTTCAGACAATGAGATTTTATGGATTCCAGACTTTACAAAAAATCAGCCTTTTCCTGATGGATTTGCTGATCCTTTGCCTGATTTTTTAGATTTAAAAACTAAAGAGTCTTGACGAATCTTCTCTTGTTTTAACCTATTGTGGTACCTTCAAAGCTATTGCCGTTTAGAATTGCAATTGTGTTCTCTAGATTTCTTCCATCTGCACAAACAACTTTGATGTCTGATTCTTGTGCTATTTTTGATGCAATTGGATCAAATGGAACATTTTTCCCTGGCGTCCATTCATTTCCAACCATCTTTCTGAAGTCTTCCCAAGAGATTGTGTCAATTGGTTTTGCATTTGGATTTTTGCGAGGATCGTCAGTATAAACTTTGGCTATGTTGGAGAGGTTGATGACTGTTTTGGCTCCAAAACGGCGTGCAAGATAAACAGCATCTGTGTCAGTTGAGAATCCAGGTTTCCATCCGCCTGCTACAAGAACACGCCCCTTAAATTCAATAGTACTGACCGTTGGATCTGTAACTAGTGCATCTGTGCATAGATCACCAAATATGGCTTTTACCAGTTCGCCATTAAGATGTGTGGCACGAATTCCAATCCAGTCCTGTATACTTGTGTCCTGAGTTTCAGTCTCTCCCACTACTTCTCTAAAAGCCTGCTGGTACACTCTTGCTGGTGCTCCCCCTCCACAAACAAAAATAAGTTTGGACTGAGGATTGTCTTCTAAATATTTTTTCATTTCTTTCACAAATGAAGAAAGAAAAGTTGTATTGACTTGATTTGGTGCTATGATTGAACCACCTACAGAAAGAACAAAAATGCTCATGGATAATCTCCTTACCATTCATTTTATTGCTATTTTTGTTTCTACTTCAATACTACAACAAGAACATGGTTATCAAGTTTTCTTTATTGACCTTTCCAGAGTGAGCCAAAGTCATATTTGTCAAAATGTCCCTGCATGGCACAGGCGAATGCAGGGACGGTATAACGATTTGGATTATTATAATTAAAGTCACACATTATGGATTGAAACGTGATAAAGTAAATTTGTATCCCTAGGCGCCTCCTTTAGAGCTTTTTCAAAAACCTCCAAAACTTTCAATTGGCTACCGCCCTACGTCTAGAAAACATCTGCTTCAGTGAGATTACACTACTCCTATTTAAAAGGAGATGTTGTCTTCAGAAGAGATATTGTCTTCAGAAGTTTCCACAATTTCAGAAGTGGACATAGCCTCAGCAGGTTCATCAACTTCTGCATCTGTAGCTGCATTAGCTTTAGCCTCATCTTCAGAATCTGCATTCACTATTATAGAAGGCTCATTGGTTGTACTGCCCAGTTCTCCATTGGGCTCGTAGATTTTTGTCTGAGCATTACTGTCTTGCTCTTCAGTTCCAATTGCTTCATTCTTCTTTACGCCACTGATGTCATTGTTGTCAGTAGATTGCTCATCCATAGCATTAGATTTTTCAAGATTTTTGTTTGGCTGAAATTCAACATGTTCAGCAATTATGAAAACAAAATCTTGGGGAAGATTGTTCCTCTTGCTTGTAACTTGTTTTAGTCTTCCACAAACTCTAACTCCACGTCCCTTGGTGAGATAATTCAAACATGATTCTCCAAGTTTGCCATATGCAAAGATAATGAAGAAAGATGCTTCATTAACCCATTTTCCATCCTTCAGATAGTAACGATTGTTTGCAATCGTAAAACTGCATCCATCTTTTGCAGTTACAAACTGAGGATTTCTTGTCAAATTTCCCTCAATCAAAATAGTGTTGAGATGATTCATTTTGCACTCCTGAAAGGGAAAAGACTCCAAATCTCTGTCAACGACAGCATTAAACTTTGGTTTACTTTTTTTATCCCTTCATAAAGGAATACAAATTAAAGAGATAAATCTATTTAGATTTTTGAGCTTTTTTTGTAAAAAAAGTAAAAATTTTCCAAGAATCTTTTGCAAACACCTAAATTAAGCTAAAAATGACCTTTGCATCGCCACCACAAATCATTCCAAGATCTGACGATGCATCTAGCATAAAATGCTCAATGTGATATGTTGAGTTGTCTTTAATCATTTGCTTAGCAATTTCAATGGACCTGTTTTCAATTGCCCCTCCACCAATAGTTCCATAAAGTTTGCCATCTTCTGACACAAACATTTGACTTCCCACTGAACGAGGAGCCGAGCCATGTTTTTCAACAATTCGCACGTCTACACCATGCTTGTTGGCCATTGTCTTAATCAAGTTAGGGTCAACTGTCACGAGATTTTTATCGCTTCTGAAATATGAGATAACTTCAGCCATGATTGAAATTGCAATCTCCTCTGGTGTCACGGCCCCAATTTTTATTCCGATAGGGGAGCAAACTTGAGCTAGACGTTCCTGTGAAAAACCTTTATCTAACATTTTTTGCATTGTGGCTGCAACTTTTCCCTTGGATCCAATCATGCCAATATAAGAACTTTTGTGGTTTAGAGCATATTCAAGGCATTGAGAGTCATAAACATGGCCATGTGTGACAATGACATAGTATGGGGAGATTACATCAAATTCGGTCTGAAGAATAGTTGAATAAGGCATAAGAATGCGATTTGCAAGAGGAAAGCGCTCAGCATTACAAACCTCTGCTCTCTCATCTGCAACAGTAACCTTCATTTCTTGAAGAACAGCAAGATTATAAAGAGCCTTTGAAACATGACCTGCACCAAAGATAAACAAGTGTGGTTCTGGTTTTATTTGCTCAACAAGATCTGCTTCTTCAATAGGCTTATTATTACTACCTGCAAGGAAAACTCCATTATGATAAATGGCTTGTTTTCCAGTTGAAAAAATTGTTTTTCTTTCAAGATTATCTTTTTCTAGAGCATTAAGAAATTCAGCGTAAAAAGTGTTATTCATCCATAATCTCCTTTAGACATGCAAGAGTTTCATCTATTTCATCAAGAGTTGTAAAAGGGCTAGGTGAAAATCTTAATGTTCCATTTGGAAAGGTCCCTATTGTTTTATGTGCAGCAGGTGAACAGTGTAGTCCAACTCTAGTTTCAATGCCCCCTTTTTCAAGTAAGAGTGCAGAAATTTGGGCTATATCCTTCTTTTGGGATATGATTGATATTACATTTGTGTGCTTTGACTCAAGTTTTGCACCAACAATTTCAATGCCCTCAATTTTTTCAAGACCAGCATAAAGACGTTGAGTATTGGTTTGGATTTTTAACCTGAGTTCCTCAAGATTTTCTAGAGTAAAATCAACAGCTTTTTTTAACCCTAAAATACCTGGCAAATTAAGCGTTCCAGATTCCAGTCTGTCTGGTAAACAGTGGGGGATTTCTTCACTATTGCTTTCAGAGCCAGTTCCCCCAATGATAAGGGGTTTTATGGTAAAAGCTATGTCTTTTCGTAGTACCATTCCTCCAATTCCTTCTGGTCCAAGAAAGCCTTTATGGCCAGTAAAACAAATGCCTGCAGCATTAAGTTCTTTCATACTAAGGTTTATATAAGGAGAAGCTTGAGCACTGTCAACAAAAAATAGTAATCCATGTTTTTTTGCAATGTCAGCCAAAGAATAAATATCTTCAACGTGTCCGCTAACATTTCCACAGGCATTGATTATCATAGCTTTTGTATTTGGTTGAATTAAAGACTCAACGCATTCGAGTTTACTGTAACCTTGTATGTCTGCTGGAATGCGAGAAAATGGAATGTTGCATTGAACCAAAGGTCTCATAACAGCGTTGTGTTCGCTTGAGGTAACTATAATATGATCGGTATGGGAGAAGAGGCCTTTGATGACCCAATTCAGGGATTCTGTGACAGATCTCGTGAAGATGACGCTTTCTGGGCTATTGTGGTCGTATAATTTAGCTAGTGTGCAGCGTAATGTGTAGATTTTATCAAAAAGTTCGTAGGCTCTACCGCTTTCTGTTCTGTTTGGATTTAGGCAGTCTTCTTCCAAAAAACAACGCATTTCTTCTGCAATACCTGGTGCTTTGGGAAAAGAGGTTGCTGCATTATCTAAATATATTCTTTTCATCATTTTTGCCTTCAAGGTTTCAGCTATACCTCAATTATAACGGATTATAATCGATAATAACATAATGTCCATTGTTTTTTTAAAAACAGTATGGTAATATCGCCTTTGCAAAGGAGAAAACGGATATGAAAATGTCAAAAGACAAGATCATTCTTATTGTTACAGGACTTATTGTGGGTATTGCTGCAGTAGTTCTTACCGCTAATGGGAACCCAGGAAACATGGGTTTCTGTATTGCCTGTTTTATCAGAGATATCTCGGGAGCTCTAATGCTTCATAGTGAAGGCGCGGTTCAGTATATCAGACCTGAAATTATCGGTTTGGTGCTTGGTTCATTTATTATTAGTCTTGCAAAAGGCGAATTCAAGCCACGTGGAGGTTCTTCTCCAATGCTTAGATTCATGATTGCGTTCTGTGTCATGGTTGGAGCTTTGGTGTTTCTTGGTTGTCCTCTTAGAATGGTTCTCAGGCTTGCAGCAGGAGATCTTAATGCTCTTGTTGGTCTTATTGGATTTGCTTGTGGTATTGGTATTGGCTGTGTTTTCTTAAACAATGGCTTCTCTCTTGGAAAAGCTTATAAGCAGCACACACTTGAAGGGCTTGCACTTCCTGCTATTAATGTTGGACTCTTGATTTTGTTGACGGCTGGTTCAAGCCTTGTTGTTTTCTCAACAACAGGTCCTGGTTCAAAGCATGCACCTATTATTCTTGCTCTTGGTATTGGTCTTATTGTTGGCGCATTTGCTCAGAGATCAAGAATGTGCTTCGCTGGTGGTATCAGAGACACAATCCTTCTTAAGGATGTTACTCTCCTAACTGGTTTCATTGGTGTTTTCGTGGCTGCTTTGATTGGTAATCTTATAGCTGGTTCTTTCAATCTTGGGTTTACCGGCCAGCCTGTTGCACATGCTCAGCATATTTGGAACTTCCTTGGTATGTTAGTTGTAGGCCTTGGTTCTGTCATGCTTGGTGGATGCCCACTTAGACAACTCATCCTTGCCGGTGAAGGTAATTCAGACAGTAGTATTGCAGTTCTTGGTTATGCTGTTGGTGCTGCATTTGCTCACAATTTTAGTCTTGCTTCTTCTGCTGCTTCTGCAGATAGCCTTGGTGGTCCTGATACTAATGGTAAGGTTGCTGTATTTATTTGCTTGGCATTCTTGCTTGTTGTTGCATGTATAAAGACATTTGCAAAGAAGGAGAATTGAAATGCTTGAATTAGATCTTACTGGACTGAGCTGTCCAGAGCCTGTAGTAAGAACAAAAAGAGCTCTGAAGGAGAATCCTCAGGGAGTCATCTCTATTGTAGATAACAGAGCTGCATTGGAAAATGTATCTAGATTTGGACGTGCCATGGGTTATAATGTTAAGGCTGTGGAGTCTAACGATACATGGAGAATAGAAATCAAGAAGTGACATTTTTTGTTGCTACTTTTGAAAATCATTATAAAGCTATGCTTTTTAGAAAAGGGATGGGCACGGTGTGCAAACTGAGGCCTGTCCCTCGTTGTCTTTCCTCTTCTTGTGGTACTGCTGCTTTTTTTACAATAGAAGCACTACAAGGGGCTAATAAGCCACAGGATGTAGAAACTTTGTCCCAAGAATTGAAAGCTCTCGTAGAATCAATCTATGAATTTAAAAATGGAGAATATCATGAAATCTACAAAAACTGATGTTCGTCTTACCAGTATGGTCAAGACTTCAGGTTGTGCTGCAAAACTACCGCCAGGAAAACTTCATCAAGTTATTGACAACCTTCCTCTTATGACAAGTGACCGCTTACTTGAAGGCTTTGAGAGTGCAGATGATGCGTTAGTATATCAAGTTGAAGGAGATACTGTAGCTGTTCAGACAGTAGATTTTTTTCCTCCAATGGTAGATGATCCTTTTACATTTGGACAGGTTGCAGCTGCAAATGCACTTTCCGATATTTATGCTATGGGCGGAGAACCAAACGTGGCCTTAAATCTTGTTTGCTTTCCTTCTTGTCTTGAACTTGATGTCCTAAAAAACATCCTTCTAGGCGGAATTGATAAAGTTCGCGAGTCAGGGGCCATCATTGCTGGTGGACATACCATTGCAGATCCAACGCCAAAGTACGGTTTATGTGTTACTGCTTTTATGAAAAAACAGGATGTTTGGTCAAATAAAGGTGCTAAGGTAGGTGACTGTGTTGTACTTACAAAAGCTCTTGGTGTTGGAATGATTAACACTGCAGCTAAGGCGGGTGAGGTCAGTGATGAAGATTTTGCAACAGCAATTAAATCTATGATAACACTTAACAAGCATGCTAGGGACATGGCGCGAGATCTGGATGTTCACGGAGCTACAGACGTGACTGGTTTTTCTCTTTCTGGACATCTCAGTGAATGTGCTGATGCTTCTAACTGTACTATTGAAGTAAATGTTGATTCTCTTCCAATTCTCCCAGGTGCAAGAGAGGCCGCCCATTTTGGCTTAATCCCAGAAGGACGCTATACGAATGAAGATTATCTTTTTTCAAAGGTCTCAATTCCACATGAAATGCCACGTGATCTTGTAGATGTTGTATTTGGACCTGAAACTAGCGGTGGTCTTGTACTCTTTCTTTCACAGCCCGATGCTGATGAATTTCTTTCTCGCATGAATCAAGATTGTGTTAAAATTATTGGTCAAGTAGTACCTCGTGAGGATGTAAGTGTAAGGTACAAGCTGTAGTTTTTAAGGGGAGTTAACAATAGGATGAAGTACGTGCTAGTAACAGGTGCTTATGGAGGCATGGGAAGTGAGGCAGTAAAGCTTCTTCTACAAAAGGGATATACTGTATTTGCTCTTGATAATTGTATTCCAAGCTCCATTCCAAACAACAATGCCCTAATTTCTATACAAGTAGACATATCTAATGAAGAAAGTGTTAATCAGGCTATCAAAATAGTATCAAGTAAAACAAAAACATTGGACGCAATAACCCATTTTGCAGGCATTTATATGCTGAATTCTCTAGTTGAAATGTCAAGTAATGATTTTGAGAAAATCATGAAAGTAAATTGTTTTGGACCATTTTACATAAACAAGGCCTGCATATCACTTTTAAAAAAAGGAAGCAGAATTATCATTACAACAAGCGAACTTGCACCTCTTGACCCGTTACCGTTTACTGGAATTTATGCTATTTCAAAAGCGGCTTTGGATAAGTATGCATATTCTCTTGCAATGGAAGTTCAGCTTTTAGGAATAAAGGTTAGTGTTTTAAGAGCTGGCGCAGTTGCTACAAATATGCTTGGAGTCTCAACAACTGCATTAGATAATTTTTGCGAACACACTCAGCTTTATAGTTGCAATGCAAAACTATTTAAGCAAATAGTAGATAACGTTGAAGCTAAGCACATACAGCCAAGTAAGATTGCTTTAAAGGTACTAAAGATTTTAGAAAGTAAGAATCCAGCCTTTGCATATAGCATTAACCGCAATTCATTATTACTTCTTTTAAACGCTTGTCCAAAAAGATTTCAACTTTGGGTCATAGGAAAAATCCTTAAGACAAAATAAAAGCCGGATTCTAGAGCTTTTTGCAAAAACTCTTCTAAAAGAATCCGGCTTCAAAATTATCAACAGAAACTTTAGCAGTTACCATGTTTTTTGTGATGGTTCTTTGCGTTAAGCTTTGCTTTTGCTTCACGCTCAAGCTCCTGCTCTCTTTCACGCTCTTTCTTGTTCATTTTATGCTGTATAGGCTCATTAGTCTGTGCAGTAGTTCCTAAAGATTCTTCTTCATGATGCTTAGACATATTGTCCTCCTATAACCTATAAAGAGATTTATAGTGGTTATTGCGTTTGCAATAACCACTGTTAGAATCTCTAAAGCACTCATAATATACTCATGAACACGAAAAAAGTAAAATTTTAGAGGTTTTTGCAAAAACCTCTTTAATACTATTTTACAACAAATGTTCTTCCACATGAGGGAAAGGAGTTCTCTTTGCATAAGTAGTATGAAGTAACTCGTGAGCTAAATGAGAATTTGGTTCACCTAAGAAACTTGAATACAGCTTTTGAATCTGTGGATTATTATGAGATTGTCTGAGAACCTGTCTCTCGTCTTCACTGTAAAGTGCAGCAGCTCTCTTTGCCTTGTAAGTATCAATGATGTCTGCATCTTCATTTGGAAGGAAACACTCATGAACAAACGGCTGACCACCGCCATTGATACAACCTCCTGGGCATCCCATGATTTCAATGAAAGTATACTTTGATGTGCCTTCACGAATTTGGTCTAGAAGAACTTTAGCGTTTTTCATTCCACTTGCAACTGCAACAGAAATTTTCTTTCCATTGATATCAATACTAGCTTCTCTTATGCCGTCAAAGCCTCTTACATCTTCAAACTTAATTCCTTCATGTTCTTTTCCTGTAAGAACAAAGTAAGCTGTTCGTAGTGCGGCTTCCATGACACCACCAGTTACACCAAAGATAACACCAGCACCTGTGTAATCTCCAACAATGTCGTTATCAAATTCTTCATCTGGCAGTCTTGTAAAGCGTATTCCACTTCTTCTAATAAGCCTTCCAAGTTCACGAGTTGTCAAAACAGCGTCTACATCCTTCAGTCCGTTAGATTCTAGTTGTGGCCTATCCTTTTCAAATTTCTTGGCTGTACACGGCATAATAGATACAACAAACATATCTTCAGGTTTTACACCTATCTTATCAGCATAATAATGCTTCAAGATAGCACCAAACATCTCATGTGGTGATTTACAGCTGGAAATATGATCAAAAAGATCACCGTAGTAATATTCAGCATAATTAATCCACCCTGGAGAGCAAGATGTAATCATTGGTAGAACTCCATTATTTTTAATTCTGCCCAAAAGCTCTGTTGCTTCTTCCATGATTGTTAAATCTGCCGCATAGTCAGTGTCAAAAACCTTCTTAAAGCCTAGACGTCTTAAAGCTGCAACCATTTTGCCTGTAACAGGAGTTCCAATTTTCATTCCAAATTCTTCACCTAGAGCAGCTCTTACTGCTGGAGCTGTTTGGACAACAACGTATTTGCCGTCTTGGAATGCTTTGTCAACTAAATCAATCTCGCTCTTTTCTGTTAATGCACCTGTAGGACAAACATTTACACATTGCCCACACATGATGCATGGAGAGTCTTTGATGAATCTGTTAAAAGCAGGGGAGACAATGGTCTTGAATCCTCTATGCTCAAAGCCAAGAACTCCGTTTCCATGTGCATTTTTACAACGAGCAACACAACGTCCACAAAGAATACATTTTGATGTATCTCTGACAATGGAAGGATTGAAATGGTCAAAAGTAATTGGAGTTTTCTCACCAATATACATTCCTTCTCTTGCACCTGTAATTTGCGCAGCATGTAGAAGTTCACAATGTCCATTCTTGTAGCATTGCTGACAATTCAATGAGTGATTGGACAGCAAAAGCTCAACAGATGCTCTTCTAGCCGATGTTGCTCTAGGAGATGAAATGATTACTTCAAGACCCTCTGAAACAGGATAAACACAAGAAGCAACAAGTCTTTCTATTCCTACAACTTCAACCAAACAGACTCTGCAAGAACCTCTGTTACATTCACCATGGTTATAAGAACAAAGTGTTGGAATCTCATATCCACACCATCTTGCGGCTTCCAAAATGGTGAGATCATCATTTACTTGATAAGGTTTTCCTTCAATTTTAATATTTACTAATCCCATTGTACTTGCCTCCATCAAATTTTATCAATTGCACCAAATCTACAAGTGCTTTGACACATGCCACACTTGATACACTTGTTCTGATCTATAGCAAATGGAGATTTAATTACACCAACTATAGCATCAACTGGACAATTTCTTGCACAAGCAGAACATCCCTTACATCTTTCTGGACTAATGACATACATCATTAAGTTCTTACATACATGAGCACGACATTTTTTGTTCTTAACATGCTCAATATACTCTTCTCTAAAACTCTTTAAAGTTGAAAGAACTGGGTTTGCTGCAGTTTGTCCTAATGCACAGAGTGCTCCAACATGGATTGTTGAGGCTAGAATCTCAAGTTGATCAATATCTTCCATTGTTCCCTTGCCACTACAAATCTTTTCAAGAATTTCAAGCATTCTCTTTGTTCCAATACGACAATGTGAACATTTTCCGCAAGATTCGTCGCAAATAAATTCCATGTAGAACTTTGCAACATCAACCATACAGTTGTCTTCATCCATTACAATAGCTCCACCAGAACCCATCATGGATCCTCTTGCCCGCAATGTATCAAAATCTATTTCTGTGTCCAGGTCTTTTTCTGTTAAACATCCGCCAGATGGACCACCTGTTTGAATTGCTTTGAACTTTTTGCCATTAGGAATTCCACCCCCAATGTCATAAATGAGTTCTCTAAGAGTGGTGCCCATTGGAACTTCTACAAGACCAACGTTGTTGATTTTACCACCTAGGGCAAATACTTTAGTTCCCTTTGAACCGGCTGTTCCAAGCTGTGAGAATACATCGGCACCATTTCTGAATATGTATGGAATGACAGCTAAAGTTTCAACGTTGTTTACAATTGTAGGACAGTCCCAAAGACCTTTTACTGCAGGAAATGGTGGTCTTGGTCTAGGCATTCCTCTCTTGCCTTGAATTGAATTCAATAGAGCCGTTTCCTCTCCACAAACGAATGCACCAGCTCCAAGACGGATATGTGCATGGAAAGAGAATCCTGTCCCTAGAATGTTATCGCCCAAAAGGCCAATTTCTTCTGCTTGTTTTATTCCTTCTTTAATTCTATGTACTGCAATAGGATACTCTGCACGAATATAAAAATAACCGTTTTGAGCGCCAATTGCATAACCGGCTATCATCATACCTTCAATAACAGCAAGAGGATTACCTTCCAAGATTGACCTGTCCATGAATGCTCCTGGGTCACCTTCGTCGCCATTACATACAACATACTTTTCACCATCGGGCTGATTGAAAGCGAATTGCCATTTGCGACCGGTGGGGAAGCCGGCCCCTCCACGGCCCCTCAAGCCAGATTTCAATACCTCATTGATGACCTCTTGTTGGTCCATTTTCAAGGCTTTTGCAAGACCTGCAAAAGCACCGGCCCCTAGAGCCTCGTTAATATTCTCAGGATCAATCATGCCACATTCTTCAAGCGCAATTCTGTGCTGCTTTTTGTAAAAGTTGATATCGTCCTGTTTGGCTACTTTTTCGTGTGTTGCTGGGTCTACGTAAAGAAGTCTTTCAACAATTTCGTTGCCAATAAGATCTTTTTCTACAATCTCTTCTACGTCATCAAGAGTTACGCCTCTGTAAAGAGTATCCTCAGGGAAAATCTTTACAAAAGGTCCTTGTGAACAGAAACCAAAACATCCTACTTGGTTAACTGTTATGTGATTAGAAAGGCCTTTTTCTTCTACAAGCTGTTCAAATTTATGTTTAATCTGTGCTGAATCAGACGAAAGACATCCTGTTCCACCACAAAGAACAACGGCTCTTTTTCCATCTTCGCCCTTAAACTTAGAGGCAAGACATACTGCACAATCGTGCTGTTTTGAATATAGTTCTTCAAAAGTTTTAATCATTTTTTGTCTCCACATGAGCTTTTTCTAAAGCCTTAAGTTCTTCGATAATCTTTGGAACAGAATGAACTGCAACTTTTGGGTATACTTTGCCGTTTATAGACACGGCTGGAGCAATTCCACATGCACCAAGGCAGCGCAGTGCATCAATGGTAAACATTCCATCTTCTGTTGTTTCTCCAGGCTGAATTCCTAAAACCTCCGAGAATTTGTCAATTACTTGTTGGGCCCCCTTAACATAACATGCCGTGCCCAAGCAACATCCAATTACGTACTTTCCCTTTGGCTGAAGAGAAAAGAATGAATAGAAAGAGACAACGCCGTAAATTTCAGCAACGCTAATTCCTGTGTTTTTAGAAACAATTTCTTGCACCTCAAGAGGAATGTAGCCATACTCTTTTTGAATGTCGCTTAAAATCATCATCAAGGGTGTTTTCTCATCAACATATCTTAGACAGATATCATTGATTTTCTTGACAGCAGCTTCACTTAAATGAGCCATGATAGTAAACCTCCAATAATTTGGCTTTGCAATAATTACAAACCTTCCTACAATTATAACCATGAAATTTCACAATTCAATGAAAATTTTTAATGGAGTTGTTTATTTATGCAAAGTTAAACAGTAAAATGTTGCACGAAGATTTTTGCAAACATAAAGAGGTCAAAATGAATACAGTTCAGATACCTGGAAACGAAATGCAATATATAACATTTGGGCACGGAAAGAAAAATTTTGTCATCCTTCCCGGACTTTCAATTCATAGCGTAATGGGCCTTGCAGATGCAGTGAGCGCAAGTTATCAACAATTTGCAAACGAATACACAGTCTATCTTTTTGATAGAACTCTTTTTCTTGAAAAGGGATACACAATTCAACAAATGGCCACAGACACTGCAATGGCCATGATTGCCTTAGGAATATCTAAGACCGATATCTTTGGGGCTTCCCAAGGAGGGATGATGGCTCTTTGTCTTGCTATTGATCACCCAGAGCTTTGCAATAAAATAGTTTTAGGTTCAACATTAGCACGTGTGAACGAGACCTTTACTAGTGTTGTCAATGAGTGGATAAAGCTTGCAAAGGATAAAAATGAAGATAAATTACTTGAGAGTTTTATTGAAAGAGTCTATTCAAAAGACACCGTAAAAGCCTACAAAAGCATGCTGCTTGAGTCTAATAAAGGAATTACGGACAATGAATATGATAGATTCATAATTCTTGCCTCAAGTTGTCTAAACTTTAATGTGTTTGAAGATTTGAAAAGTATAAAATCTCCAGTTCTTGTTCTTGGTTCAGCAGGAGATAACGTTGTTACAAGTATAGGCTCTTTAGAAATTGCTACAGCCTTGCACTGTGAACATTACATTTATCCTGCAACCTATGGTCATGCAGTTTATGATGAAGCCGTAGATTATAAGACACGAATTCTGGATTTCTTTAACTGTTAACTTTTCACAAAATTATACCTCAAAGCTCAATTAACCTTAAAACTTCTTCAAATGATTTGCCCTTTTGGGCCATTGTTTTGAGAAGAATTT
>CAVEGR010000021.1:0-13018 GCA_963615565.1 Phocaeicola massiliensis
CTATTGGTCTCATCATGACCAAAGTTTACGAAATTCTTCGATATCTTCGTACGTTCCGCGAAATTACGCTTACGATGCTAAATTGAATTGATTGAAGATGTTTTTGTGGAATAAACCAAGCTGGGTAACATAACCATTTGCAACAATTTCTCTATTTACCAATGAGAGAAGAATTCCGTATCCATAATTTAGAGCTGAGTTTATGAAATTGTCATCAGAGCGAGAAAAAGAGCTTCCAAATAGACTATTGAAATAAACTCTTGCAGCATGACCTTCTCTGTTGGTTGTATCTCCTATTTCAATTTCATCAACATAAGAAAGAAGTAGGTCTGAGTTCTTTAGCTTATTTACATTCAGAACTTTTGCTTGTTTTCTTATTTTTTCTTTGATTATTTCTGTCCATACTAGAGCTTTGATATCATTACTCCATTGAACTTGAGAAGAAAGACGTGCACTACAGTCAAAACTATTGTAATAGGGAAGTAATTGTGCTCCTGGATTTCTTTTCCTATCACAAAATATTACAGCAGTCTTGTTTTCCCATAGAGCTTCTAGTAGTGCAGCCGTAACAGCACAGCCTGTATTTTCAACGATAAGAACGGATATCTCATCAATGTGAACTCTTTTAACTTTGTCACTTCTAATTACAAGATATCCGTTTTTTAATTCGAGTTTTGCTCTAGAATTAACTACAACGCTTCGCCAACTCATGCCTTAATTTCTTCTATAGTCTCAAATAAACCTGTGATGCTTTGGTCATAAATAGAGATTTTAGCTTCAGAGAGATTTTGTTTTGAACTTTTTAGTAGTGTTGCACAGGCTTTAGAACCGCTAATAAGAGTAAAATTAGCTAATCCATTGTTCATTCCATAATATTTAACAACTTCCTGGATGACTTTGCATTTGTCTGACAGATTCAGACTTTGGAATATATTCAATGCATTGTTGTTTAAGATCTTCTTTTGGTTTCCTGGTCTTTTGCTATATAGTTTGTTTGTATTTTTTTCTATCAACTCGATAAAAAGCTCCTTTGTGTTTTCTTCTGTTATTTTGTTGAAGAGTGGATTAGGCTCAAAATCTTTATTGTTTGAATTTCTCTTAAAAAAGGATTCTATTTTTTTCAAAGTTTCCTGTGATTTGTTAGAAAGTAAAAGTGGAATATTATTATTAAAAGTAATTTGAGTCCCTCTACTTGAACTACCAGTAATAGCAAACAAATAACCATCAATCGTAAGTTGTGTATTAATTAGTAGTTTTGTTCTTACAATAGATGGATTTAATAAACCTAATGTATTTGAACAATACAGAAGAAGATCTTTTGGATTATCAAGTTTTTTTGCATTTATCATTGATATGGGTATGAAAGAGACAAACTTCTTCCCTTTTTCCTCATGTTTGATTACTGCAAAATGACTTGTGGCTAGACTATTATATCCACCATACTTTGCAGTCCATTCATCATAGGTTGTAGTACAATCGCCTTTTTCTTTTACAAGAGATTTGAGCTTTTCATCAGAGCTCTTTGTTGCAAGAATGCCTTGGTATGATCCTTTTTTCACAATTTGTACATTAAAGAGTTGCCCTTTTCTTGTTACTGGTTGACGAGTGAACAGAATGTCATTTTTATCCATGAATTTTCTAACAGTAAAAAGAGTTCCTTCTTTTCCTATTTTCCAGGCACCGGCAACGTTGTATTTGAATGGAGTTGAAAGATTCCCATATTCAATGCCATTTGCATACTTGTAGAAGTCTGAAGTGTATTTTGTATCAAAGACATTTCCAACGACTATATTGAGGTATGCATCTTTTGCATGATGCAGCTCATTCATTGAACGGCACTTAATAAATTTCTGCTCATGTCTAAAAGCTGAAACATTACTTGCTTTAGAATAGACTATTTTAGTTTCATTTCCAAATAAACTCTTCAGTGTTGTAGCAACCTGTTTTACTGTTTGGCTTGTTTCAACTAGCTGTCTATTTATAAAACCTTTTAAATCATCATCTGATAGTGGGGTATTCCTAATTAGGCGCTTATATTTTTCTTTTGGAATAAATCCTTTCTCAAAAAGGAATTTCCATTGTGATGACATTTTACGTCTAATTTCATCAGAAATAGGGTAGTCATTTGTCTTTCTTTGATTTGCGGATTTCTTTACTAGTACTCTATTGGTCAAGGAATCATCATTAGACTTAGAGAACGGATAGATATGATCTATGTCATATATATTGACATTATACAAATCTTCAATATCGATTTTTTCGCCGGTGTACATGCATTTGCCTTGCTGAGAGAAATAAAGGTAAAGTTTATCTTGTCTAGCCACATCACTCTCGCTCTTGCCACTTAATTCGGCAATAAGATTTTGTAATTCTTCTTTGAGTTCTGGATTTGTTTTCTTTGCATCTTCGAGCGTTTCTAAAATTGTTTGTTTTCTTGACTTTGTTCTGACTTTTTCTTGTTCATTTCTTGTGACTTCAACAAATACCTTTTTAGGATTGTGGCCCATTATTTTTATTAATTCGTCAACAATCCTAAGTGTTTGCCATGTTTGTTTTTTTACAGCAGGAGAAGCATACATGCTTTCAATGATTGAATAGTTTAATTTTCCAATATTCTCATGTGTATCAATTTGTTTAACAAACTCATAATCATTACTGAGTATCTCCATTAGGTTAAGTTGTGATTCCCATAGCATACCCATAATTGACAGAATTTCTCCAGTTTGCTCATTGACACCTTGTATTTTACAGAGGAATTTTTCTGAGAATCTTCCCCAACCGGAGTATTTTAGTTTTGTGATTTTATCAATGTCTTCTTTTGTCAATATGTTTCCATATTCACGAGAGATTCTGTTCTTGAGGATATTGCCACCATCAGAAAAAACTGTTATCCATTTGATTATTTTTTCTACATCAAATGGTTTTAATTTGCCACTTTCAATATAGTCTTTGAAATCTATGTAAGAAGACATTGAAGCTTTAAGTTCTAAGTCTATTCCAGAGATGTCATTCTTTGTAATTTCCCCTTTTGCATACCAGCCTTCTTTAACTGCATAATTTATTAGACTTTTAATTGTTACTTTTTTTGTAGTCTTGTAAATGTTTCTAAAGATTTCTTGTTTTCTTTGAATAGAAAGTTTGTCGCCACAGATTCTGAGGTTGTTTAGTTCATTTAACACCATATATTTAGAATAGATAAGTGAATTTTTTGGAAGAACATCTTGATCTTTACAATATGTACACTTATTTGTCATTCTAGCAATAAAATTTTCTGCAGATACTTCAGTATCAATTTTTTTGCCAAAATTCCAAGGCAATACTCTTCCTGTTGTTTTTCTTTCTACCCAGCTGTTTTTACTTTTTGTCCCTTTGCCGTATGGGTTTGCTCCAAGAGGTCCTACGTAATAAGGAACTCTAAATTTAAGTAATTCTTTTATTTTTGTTATGGCTGTAAATCCAGATTCATCTGGTTTTGATAAAAAGGGGAAAAACTTAGTTGCATTATCTAAAATTGCAATAAGCTCAGCATTATTTACCTGCCATGGGATGGTTCCATTTCTAAATGAAGAAAGTAGTGGGAGGAATGTGTCATTTTCAATTGCAGATAAAACGTATTTTACATCAGAATCTTCAGTAGGTGCGTTGTTTAAAATTGATTTTATTTTTTTATAGAAGACATCGGTCTTTGATTTTTCAAGCCTTGTTTGTTTATGGTTATCATGAATTTTGCCTGTATATTTTGAATAAGAGCCTTCTTCGTCTGAATGAAAAAAACTCTCATATTTATCTGGGGCAAAAGTTTTTATTGCTCTTTTTAAGTGTTTTAGGTCTTCTTTATTGTTCTCATATAAACAAATTTTAGCATCAGATATGTACGCTTGTCCTTTTAAGATAAAGACTAATAAAGACCAGTCATATATACCTTTGATGATTTTAACAAAAGTAAATTCATCATCTGTAAGACTTTCTTCTAATTGTGGTAAGTCTGTATCCTCAAAAGAAGCCTTCTTAAATTCAATATCTGGAATATCAAGCTCATCCTCTTTATCAAAGAATGCTTTTGTCTTTGTTTTATAACCTAGCATCATACTAATTAAAGATTTCTTAAGCTTTTTATCGGTCATGATAATTGCATTATCCAACTTCTCTTTTTTTAGAGTATTTGTCTTTTCTTTAAGAGCGTTTTCAATATCAAGAATACTGCTATAGTCAAAACTTGTATCTTCAAAAATTTCTGTAAATACTTCTGAAAGATTCTCAATTAAAGGTTTTATTGTTAGAACACCACCAATGTTCTCACCTGGAAACAGGAAATGGCCTCTATGCTTAAGGATGTGTTGGAGTCCTAAATATAGAAGTCTTGGATCTTTTATGTCTTTTGTTCGTAAACTTTTTCTTAAATGGTAAATAGTTGGGTATTCTTTGTAGAAATCTTTGTCTTTGTAGTTCTTATCATTGAATAATATGTTTATATCTGGATTAGTCTTATCTTCAAGAATATATTTGCTATCATTTAAGCGAATGAAAAAAGTTGGGTCAATCTTGTATATTTCTTCTGCAAATATTTCTTGTAATAGAGAGATGCGTTTTTTTCTACGCTCTAATCTACGCCTAGCTGTTCTAAATCCTCTTCTCGCTTCTGCAGTTGATGCTTCATCAAAGAGATGTGAGCCCCACATCCTTTTCCCATTGAATTTTAAAATATTGTAAGAAGTGTCAGTTACGGCAAAGCCTACAGATGATGTTCCACAGTCGAGTCCAATGTAATAGTCAGTATTTTTTAGATTTTCTTTCACTTGACAGCCTCCAAAGCATGTAATAGAGTTAGGGCATAACACGTCATGTCAAAGTAAAAACATTACGTTCAAATCGCCCGAGAGGGTCTTCCAATGTAGGGAAATAAAAAACCACCGTTTGGTGGTTTTTTATTTAGAACCCTCAATTACATTTTAACTCAGTGTAATCCATATATCAAACCATTTTTTACAAATGGGCACCGTAGGGGGTTGTTTGGGAAAGTAGGCCATTGAGGTTGATGCCGTTCTCGTCAATGGTGATGTTTAAGTTTGTTGTGTCTACGGAGCTGAAGATTGAGCTGTCTAGGCGTTGACCTAGAGAGTTGACGCCAACGTTGCCGTTGCACAGGTAGTTGGAAGTGGAGGCAAGGGAAGGCATTTCAGAGATATCGTCTGAAAGTGTTCCTCCAATGGAAAGAACTCCATCCATTTGATACTGGCGTTCATCTGACCCTTTGGCGTACAGCGTTAGATTTCTGTTTCCATTAGCATAGAGGGTGCAGTTGTAGACTCTAACAGCTGGATTTGAGTTGCTTGTAATTCCGTTGGCGTTGTTAGAGAATGCTATTGAGTTTTCAATGATGTGGGCTACGGCGATACCGTCTCCACCAAGTTTGAAACCGTTGCCGTCTCCGTCTCCAATGCCAGTTGAGAGGCTTCCATTTTTGTATGAAATACAGTTTTTGATTGTTACAACACCAATTGGACCCGATTCAATCTTTGAGTAAAGATCCCAGCCATCATCAATGTTGCAATAAGCAATACATGAGTCAAAAACGTTGCCTTCACCACAGGTGAGTTTTGCTGCAAAACCGTCTGCATTGTTGTTTGCACTGTCACTATTGTCATGAGAAATACAGCCAATGATTAGATTGTCATGAGGCCATTTTTCAAAGGTTTCACTGCTTGAGCCACTAATTTGAATACCTGTATCCCCACAGTTGTAGGCTGTAATGTTCTTTATGATATTATAGTTTCCAGCGACCTGAAGACCTTTGATGTTATCTGGAGTATTGCAAATATCAAAGTTCTGGAAAATCCAATAGTCTCCCCAGATAACAATGCCTCCTTTTAGGGCTGTCTTTATAAATTTTAAGGTCACTTCTTCATTTTGAGCACTTGTTAGTATTTTTGGACTTTCTAAAGTTCCACTGTTTCCTCGTTCAATTACTAGCTGTTTTGCTAAATTGTAGGTGCCTCCTGCAAGTTCTATTGTTTGTCCTGGTTTGCAATATTTTAAGGCCGTTTCAAGGTCTACTGGACTTGATTTTGTGCCACTGTTAAATCCAAAACCTTTAGGGCTAACATAGATTGTTGAACCTGAAAATTCTCTTACTGGTACTTCATGATATAGGTAGGTTGGATTGTAGTTTTCTTCGTTCTTCTGTGTTTCTTCATTAAATTGTGCAATGACTTGATTCTCTGCTGGTCTATAATTGGAATCAGGAGTGAATGTCACATATAGTGTGTTTGAATCGCTTAAAAGATTTATTGTTTTGCAAAAATCTTCATTTGCTTTTACTTGCATGTTATCTATGTATATGTGGTTTGTTCCAGATTGCTTAACTGTAATATAACCATCAGCATTTGCTGTAAAAACAAAAGGATATTCACGGTTGTAGTAGCCAGAAGGACTATTGATTTTTGTATAAAGAGCAACAAGATCTGCTGGTTTTTCTTCTGCTGGCGGGTCTGTTTTGGGATCTGTAATTGTGAGTTTTACATCACTTACGGTACATTCGCACCACCTAGCTGCAGCAAAACCTACATAAAGATAATCTTGATCAAGTTGAAGTAAGCTGTCAGTGCCATAGAGCGTAAATTCTTCTGGATAGACTTTGCGTTCATATTCGCCATCTTCATTTGTGATCCATTCTTTGTCTTCTTCTGGTCGTACAAAGATACAGTGATAACCTGTGTTATCTTTTTTTATTGTTAAAGTGTACACATCTCCGCTTTTTACAAAATGGTTTTGGTCATAGCTGAAGGCATGTGCTTCATTTACCGCATTTTCTGCAATTGCATTATCTCCCTGAATAAGAATTTCTGGGGTTATGCCTGTGACAAAGCGAGCTCCAAGGACATCTTTTCCTGAATATTTTACGTTATTAATGCGTTCTTCAAATTTTGTTGCAATTAAACCAACACTATTAGTGTAGTTGTTAACGTTACTGACTCCATGTGCGCCAATACTATCTAGGATTAAAAGGCCAAAGCCTTCTTGTCCGTCTGGATTTGGATTTATCCAGTCAACTGTAAAGGTTGCAGTAAGCTCAAAATTATCATTTTTTGCATCTATTTTTGTGTAATAGAAAGAAATTCCATCATGAAAAGTTGTAAATTTGCCACCTTGCTCTGTTCGAGAACCAGCATAGAGTTTAACCTTTAGGTTATCTGAATCTAATAGTTCATAGTGGTTTAATGTTTCTTTTGTACTTTGCCCAAACCATGTAAAATACCAAGATCTATCTACTTCATCTTTTGCAGTCTTTTTTAATCCAGCTGATGTTGATTTTTCGCCATTGCGTAATGCCGATACTTCTATTAAATATGTCTTATTTTGTTCAAGGTTTGTAAAAGAAATATCACAGTCTTCTGTTTTACACATTTCAACAAGAGAACCTGTGTCATAGTCCTTTATAAGAACTTCATAGCTCTGAGCTTCATCTACTTTGCACCAGGATATGCTTAGGGTTTTTGAGCCTAAGTTTTTAGCGTTGACCTGAGGTGCATCAAGTGGAAGAGTGTAGTTAAAAGTAAAAATTTGGCTTTCAAACACGGAAGACTCTTCTTTTCTTGAAGCTGTCACTTTTAGGGTATAAGTTCCACTGTGTGTCATCTCAAAAGTGGTCTGTCTTTCAACATTTTTTGATTTTCCAAGGTTTTTCTTCTTAATTAGGCTATTGTTTTCAAATAGTTCAACATGAAGCTTGTCTGCTCCATCAGTGCCTGTTACAGCCTGAATATGTACTGTAATTTCTCTTGCTTCAGAAGGTTGTACTTCTGTTACTACAGGAGCCTTGTACTCGTTCCAATTAGATCTATCTGCTGCAAAGATAGGAGATAGACCTAAAACAACAAAAAGCATAATAGTCCAGAAAAGATGAGAATTCTTAACAAAATGCATTGTTTAAAACCTATTCAATTATAATTGCATATATGTAAATTCCTTTGTTGGCTGAGCCAATAAGAAATTCTCCATCATAAGGAATTGTGAATGTTTCCATTCCAGCTGTCATATCAGCTGTTGCTGGTTCTGCAGCAATGGATGCAAGTGCATTTTTACTATCTGGAGTATAAAGATTAAGAACTCTTTCGTCCGTTTTGCTTGAACTACTTAAGTATACTGTTACTTTTTGTCCTTTTTTTGCTGTAAAGCCTATGCAATACATGTTTGTTTTGCCTGTTCCGTTGAGTTTGATTCTGTTGTTGAAAATCTCACCGTCAGATGCTGTTCTTTCATCCATTTCTTGAATTTCAATTGGTTTTTCTGCTGTTCCGTAGATTTTAAAACCATCAAAATCTTTTACTTCAGTGATACTTTGAGGTTCAAGATCGTTTGCACTTAAAGAGGCCTCTTCTGCAAACAAACACACTGTAACCATGAAAATTAGTAGAGTTAGAGCAAATTTTTTCATAGTTTTTTTCTCCTTTGTTAAAATGGTAACCTATTTAGCAAAACAAATGTTGTTTTTTTTTGCGGAATTTTAATAAAATCGGCAACAAAAAATAAATGAGGTTTAATCCTCAAAGAAGGAGAGGTTATCATGGCACAGGTTAAGATTTCAAATCAGTTTCCGAGTGATTACAAGCCGGTTTTGAACTTGCATGACACGGAAAAGGCTATCAAGGCTGCTAAGGATATCTTTGAGAAGGAGCTCTCTGGGTCGCTTAGACTCAGTCGTGTCACAAGTCCGTTGTTTGTAAAAAAGGGTAGCGGTATTAATGATGACCTCAATGGGGTAGAGCGTCCGGTAAGTTTCCCAGTGAAGAATATGGGTGAAGCTCAAATGGAGATTGTGCAATCCTTGGCTAAATGGAAGCGTATGGCATTGGCAGACTTGCATTTTAAGCCAGGCTATGGTCTGTATACGGACATGAACGCTATTCGTCCAGATGACGATATTGATGAGATTCACTCAATCTATGTTGACCAATGGGATTGGGAAAAGATTATGGAGCCGGGCCAGCGCAATTTGGATTTTCTGATGAGCACAGTCAGGTCAATTTATGATGTGATTAGACGTACTGCATTCAGACTTCAAGAGTTTTATCCTCAGCTTGAGGACCACTTGCCCCAAGATATCACTTTTGTATATTCAGAAGACCTTGCAAAAGAATATCCAGATCTCACTCCAAGCGAGAGAGAAATTGAGGCTGCACGTAAATATGGTGCTATCTTCCTTATTGGTATTGGCTATGGCAACCCACCACACTCTGGTCGTGCTCCTGATTATGATGACTGGTCAACTCCAACAGGAGATGGTCATCATGGTCTTAATGGTGATATCATTGTTTGGGATAGCGTTAGACAAAGCAGTCTAGAACTTTCAAGTATGGGTATTCGTGTTGACCAAGAGGCACTTTTAAGACAATTAGAGATTAGGGGCACTCAGGAACGCAAGAGTTTATACTGGCATTCAAGACTCTTGGATGGGCAGTTTCCACAGACCATTGGTGGTGGCATTGGACAGTCTAGGCTTTGCATGTTCCTTTTGCAGAAAGCTCATATTGGAGAGGTTCAGGCATCTGTATGGCCTGAGGCTGTATATGAAGAAGCAAGAAAACATGAGGCTCATTTGTTCTAAGGAAAAGTCTTAAAAACTCTTGGCTTTATTTTTATGAACCATTTATAATCTCATTACATGAGAGTTGGTTTTGTTCTTGCTGGAATTTTTACAGGATCCTCAATTGCTCTTTGGCCGTCTGTTGCTACTTTGTTTCCAAATGACGGCCAAGATGTTTTGATAATCTTTCCAGGAGGAAAACTTAATAGTCTAAATCCGTTGGAACAGATGAAAAATTCCATCTATAATCTCGTAAATGAGGACAATATTGATGGAACAATTATATGGAGTTCTTCTCTTTCTGGCAGTGTAGATTCAACTGCAGTTTTAAAGCGTTTTGATGGGATGCTTTCTAAACCTCTTGTTACAATTGACGGCAAGTCTGAAAAATTTCCAAAGATTCCTAATATTTGTTTTAATGCCTATGAAGGGTCAAGATTTCTAGTTCAACATTGTATTTCTGTTCATGGAGCTAAAAGAATTCTATATCTCAGGGGTCCACTTAATCACAATTCTTCTATAAAAAGATATCAAGCATACTTGGATACACTGAAAGAGAATAATATTCCAATTGACTTTAATTTAATCTCAAATCCTACAGAATGGACACAGGGTGGTGAAGAGCTTAGAAATATGCTTGAGTCAAGGAATTTGCGCCCGGGCCGAGATTTTGACATGATTGTATGTGCAAGTGACCTCATGATGTACGAGTCAGCGCAAGTTCTTAAGTCTTATGGTTATGTTGTTGGCGAAAACGTTTTCATGTGTGGTTTTAATGATTCAATAGATTCTAGATTGTTGAATGTCTCTGCTACTACAGTAAGACTTCCATATGTGGGTGTTGGGAGAAATGCAATTAATGCTCTTTTTTTGTTGGCAGCAGGAAAGCATTGTTGTGATAAAGAATTGGCAACTACTCCAGTTATAAGAAGAAGTTGTGGATGTGAAACTTTTGAATTCCCATTTAAAGTCTCTAGTGAGCTAGAACTTGCTGGGCTCTTGGTTAAGGATTTTAGTTTTTCTTCTGTAGAGGCTAGGGCAATAGTAAATAGGATTGTAAAAGAACCAACTGAGGCAAGCGTGCGTGTTTTGTTTGAGAAACTCTATTCTATGGGTGCCGATAATTATGATGTACTAAAAATTATAAACGGATTCAAAGATATTCTCTCTGAAGAAAAGTATTCTATTCTCGCAAGAAGTGCTTATTCCTTTGTTCCTTCATTTTTAGATAATAGAATGTCTAGACAGAGTTTTGATGAGCGCAATAGTAGAAGACTTTTTAATATTTTTAGTAACCAACTACTTGAAACAAGTAATTTTCAAGAAATTGTTAAGGTCCTTAATGACAATACAAAAGCACTGGGTTTTTCAAAAGTTCTTTTAGTTTACAATGATGGTGGTAAGTCATTATTAATACAACAAGGGTCTGAATCTATAGAATTCCCTGAAAATATGTTAGTTCCATCTAGTTTGGGACCATTGTTAGATCCTGGGGTCTGGATAGCTACACCACTTTGTTCAGAGACTGAATTTATGGGATATCTACTTATTAAGACCAGTAAATTTGATGGCTTTATGTGTGAAGAAGTCAGAAGTGCAGTTTCCAGTGCAATAAAGAATGCTAGGCTTTTTGATACGGCAAGAAAAGCACAAAAATCTGCTGAACAAGCGGAATTGTCAAGAACACATTTTTTTGCAAATATTACTGAAAATCTACAAAATCCGCTTACAGAAATTTCTGATTTTGTATTGAATTCTCAATTGGATGAGAGCTCACGAAATGAAATAAATAAGAGAATTGTTGATGTAAAAAGGACCATCGATTTATCTCTGATTTCAACTGGTGAGCTTGAACTTGATTGCAAATGTTCAAATTTATTTGAAATATTAAAAAGCTATGAATGCTATGAAGAAGACTGCTCTTTGGCTTATGTAATGTTAGATGAAAAACACTTTAAGAAAATTATAGATATAATTATTTCTGAAATTGGTGCAAATGTGCAAATAAAGACCCACATGAGCAGAAATGGTGTCAAAATAAGTATTTTTGATAAAATCAATGTATGGCAATACAGTCAGAATGCTTCCTTTGACTATGTTAAACAAATTGTACTTTTACACAATGGTATTTACTTAATTGAAAAACATGGCATTTCTATTACGTTACCATATCCAACTTTGGATGGCTTAGTGCCTTCTGAAATTGGAGAAAATGCAATGATTGCATGTATTAATGGAAAGTCTAATATTTGCAATAATTTTGATTTTGATGGTGCAAAATTTCTTGAAATAGATGGTGCTTCATTTGCTGTGAAAAAGCGTTTGCCTCTTGGAGTAAGTGCAATTTACTGGGATAGTAGCTTTAAAGGATATAATGCTTCAACTGGGCTTTTAACTTTAATTTCTAACGATGTTTATAGAAAATTACCATTTATTTGTTTTGAGTGCTCTAAGCAGAGAACGTTTGAAGATTCTATGCGCTCTTATGTGGAAGAGAAAGGAAAGATTCTTCTAAATGTGGGCCCTATTTCTGAAAACTTACACCGCTGGCTACAGAGTCCTGAGATTATAAGTTGTGAATTTTCAAATGTAATTTCTATGTTTAAAAAGTACAATCCAAGTCTTGCAATCTTTTCTATTGAGCAATATGAATCTACTCAGCAGGTGCAGGTTAAACTTGTTACCTGTCTGCACAGCATAAGAAATAAATATCTTACACCTATAATTATTTGTGCCGATTATATTAACGCTCAGCTTGTTCAAGAGATTAGCACAATCCCAAACATTATATTTGTCAACTCTTGTATTCTAGAAAGTGATGAGTTTGCAATGCGAGTTCGTGCTATTCTTGGAGGTTCTGATCTTCTTGCACCATTGACAGGCCAAATTGTAAAAAATGCTCAGCTTTATTTGTGTCAACATTCTACTTTGCCTATAAGCAGGTGGCAGGTAGCAGACGAGGTTCATACATCTGAAGATTATTTGACCCGTATTTTTAAGAAGGAATTGGGTCTTTCTCCATGGGAGTATCTTAATAGATACAGAATATGGCTTGCTGAGAATTTGCTTAGGAATACTGGCCTGTCAGTTAATGAAGTTTCAAATGAGACTGGTTTTCAAGATCAGGCCTATTTCTGCAGAGTCTTTAAGAAGATAAAAGGCTATAGTCCTGTTAAGGTAAAGAAGAGATAAAAAGTCGGAAAAGTGCAAAAACAGGTAATATAAGTTAAATTTGTTTCAGTATAAACTATCTTTAGACTAGAAAAAGGAGAGACTGTCTATAGTCTAGCTATAGTTTGTCTATAACCTGTAGATAGTAAGCACCAAATGAGAAGTGGAAAGAACTATGCATTAAGTCTTGAGATTGATTCTTTGAAGGCCAAAAAGAAATCCCTCATAGAAAGTCTTAAGACTGCAAAACAGCAAAACAATGGC
>CAVEGR010000022.1:0-17633 GCA_963615565.1 Phocaeicola massiliensis
TTATCTCGCAAATCCAAAACCAATCTCCACAAAGCTCATTTTGCAAAAACCTCGTTAATTCGTTTTTATGTATATAACTAGACCCTCATGAGGTTTAAGAGATTTTTTGTAAAACTGCTTAAAACTTCTCACATGGGAGACTGACAAATGGTTACAAAACCCAAAAAAGTACAAAAATCCAGAGGTGGACTTAGCTCCAATCTTATCAAAAAGCCAATTAAGAAATGGTTTCCTCTTTTTATGGGACCAACTATTATATGTTTCTGCATTGGTTTCATTTGGCCCTTCATACAGGGCATTTATCTTTCATTTTGCCAATTTACAATCATTACACAAACTAAATTTGTGGGATTTGATAATTATATAAGGGCTTTTAAAGACCCATCTTTTATTCATGCATTTTGGTACACAGCACTGTATACAGTAGTATCTGTTGTGCTAATTAACCTTTTTGCTTTCTTGTTTGCTCTTGCACTAACACAAAAGATGAAAGGAAGCAATATCTTTAGAACAGTATTCTTCATGCCTAACCTCATTGGAGGAATTGTATTAAGCTACATTTGGTCCATGATATTTGATGGAGTGCTTTCTAAATACGGCACCTCTATTCTCATGGATGAGAGGTTAGGATTTTGGGGTCTTGTAATTCTCATGTGCTGGCAACAGATAGGCTACATGATGATTATCTACATTGCAGGCTTACAGGCCGTTCCAGGTGACATGCTGGAAGCTGCAGAGATTGATGGTGCTTCAAGATGGCAAACTCTCATACGTATTACCATTCCAAACGTGATGACTTCTATTACAATTTGCACATTCCTTACTCTTTCTAACGGCTTTAAATTGTTTGACCAGAACCTTGCACTCACCGGAGGTCTTCCAATTAGCTATGTTAATGGCGAACAGGTATCGGCATCCGAGATGCTTGCATTAAATATTTATTCTACTTACATGATGACAGGTAAGAGCTCACGAGGCACGGCACAAGCAAAGGCCGTTCTTTTCTTTATCCTTGTAGCCGCAATTGGGCTCCTACAACTTAAATTTACAAGAAAAAAGGAGGTACAGCAGTAATGGCCACACTTAAAGGCGAACGAATCAGGCTAAACCTTCTCACCGTACTCTTTACAATAATTGCACTAATTTGGGTTTTTCCTGTCTTTTTGGTGCTACTGAATTCCTTCAAGATTAACACTTTTGTAAAGACCGATACTTTTAGCTTCCCAACCGGAGAAGAGTGGGCAGGACTAAGTAACTTCATAAATGGAATGACAGCAGGAAATTATCCATATATAAAGTGTATCTTATACTCATTCTTTATCACCATTTCCTCAACATTCCTAATTATTCTCTGCACAAGCATGAGTGCTTGGTACATCTCAAGAATTAACTCTTTTATCTCTAAAGTTATTTACTATCTTTGCGTATTCTCAATGATAGTTCCTTTCCAAATGGTAATGTTCTCACTCTCATTTACTGCAGATAGACTTAAATTGAACACTCCATACACAATTCCAATTATTTATTTGGGCTTTGGAGCAGGACTTGCAATTTTCATGTTTGCGGGTTTTGTAAAAAGTGTTCCAATGGAAATGGAAGAAGCTGCAGTAATTGACGGCTGTGGACCAATAAGGACCTTCTTTGCAATAGTATTACCTATCATGAAACCAACATTGATATCGGTATCAATTCTGGAGATTATGTGGGTGTGGAATGACTATCTCTTGCCGTATTTGGTTCTAGATATCAATAAGTACAAGACAATTCCAATTCAGATTCAATATCTGCAAGGAAGTTACGGTAGAGTGGATCTTGGTGCCACAATGGCAATGATTCTCATGGGAATTATCCCTGTTATTATTTTCTATCTCGCTTGTCAGAAACACATTATTAAGGGTGTTGCTGCTGGAGCTGTTAAAGGTTGATTTTTCTCAAATTATGAAAAAACGTTATTCTGGAATTCTCATGCCAATATTTTCGCTTCCTTCTCCTTATGGAGTTGGAGGCTTTGGCAAAAGTGCATATCATTTTGTAGATTTTCTTGAAAAAAGTGGACAAGAATATTGGCAAATCTTACCATTAGGCCCAACAAGTTATGGGGATTCCCCTTATCAGTCGCTTTCTTCTTTTGCTGGAAATCCATATTTTATTGATCTTGACATGCTTATTGAGCAAGGTCTACTAACTCAAGAAGATGTAAGCTCAAAAGAATGGGGAAAAAATCAAAATGAAGTTGACTATGGTGCAATTTATACTTCACGTTTTGATGTTCTTCACAACGCTTTTATCAATGGAAGAGAACGCTATAAGGACGCAGTAGAAACCTTCAGACTGGAAAACTCTTCTTGGATTGAAGACTGGGCATTATTTTTTGCTTTAAAGAGACATTTTGGCATGAAAGGTCTAACTTCCTGGAGTGACCGTAACGCCTTCATGAGGGATGAGCAAACTCTTAAAAGATATAGAATTGAACTTAAAGACGACATTGATTTTCATGTTTTTGTGCAGTATCTCTTTTTCTCTCAATGGAATGCATTGCGTGCATACGCAAAAACTAAAGGCATTGGCATAATTGGAGATATACCAATTTATGTTGCCCCGGATAGTCAGGATGTCTGGGCAAATCCAGAGCTCTTTCAGCTGGATGAAAATTTTATGCCACGTGATGTTAGCGGGGTGCCTCCAGATTACTTTAATGAAGACGGGCAGTTGTGGGGAAATCCGCTTTATGACTGGAATAAAATGAAACAAGATAACTTTGGCTGGTGGAAAAAAAGAATTCAGGCACAAGGAAAGTTGTATGACATGTTGCGTTTTGACCACTTTAGAGGTCTAGAGAGTTATTACACAGTAAAATATGGTCAAACAACAGCCAAAAATGGCCATTGGGTGAAGGGTCCAGGAAAGAGCTTTGTGGATACACTTAATTCAAGTTTTCCAAACATTCGTTTTACTGCTGAGGATCTTGGGTATCTCTCAGAAGAAGTAATTACGTTGCTTAAGGATTCTGGGTGGCCAGGAATGAAAGTCTTACAATTTGCATTTGACCCAAGAGAGGAAGGAGATTATGACCCCAAAAACTATCCTTCTAACTCTGTATGCTTTACTGGAACTCATGACAATATCACTTTAAAGGGTTGGATTGATGATGAAAGTAATGCTCCTTATGTTGCAAATGCTATGCAAAAGCTTGGAGTTGAGAAGGAAGATCTTCTTGATGCTATAATTAAATGTGGTTACGAAAGTTCTTCATTTTTGATGGTTGTTCCTCTTCAAGATTGGCTTAGACTAGGAAAAGAGGCTCGAATTAATACTCCAGGGACAAGCAGTGGAAACTGGAAGTGGAGACTTTCTAGTGAAAGCTTACTTTCAGATGAACTTACAATACAAATCCAAAAGATTACACAGTCTGCGGGACGTTAGTTTGTAGTTGCTTTTATAGTGGTTTTCAGAGGTTTTTTGCAAAATCTTTTGACTGAGGCTGTAAAAAAACGCAAAAAAGGTTCTAATTCTAAACAGAAATGACAGTTTTTCTTGATATATATATGTGGACAGAAAAACAGTAGTCTTTTTTATTACAATACCCCTCTTTATGTCTTGTTTATCTGTCATACTTTGTTGTGTTGACATTGGATGGAAAGGAGTCTTATTTGTTTTCATTGCTGTAATCTCAGCAGGAACGCTTCTTCTGTCCAATGTTATTTTTTCTGTACGTTGTAAGTATGAACTCAAATTGATTTTAATTTTTGCTTTAGGAATATTTTTTGCTTTTTCTTTATCTAGAAGATATGAAACTTCATTTGGATTAGCTAAAAACAGAATTACAGCTTTTGAAGGTAGAATGCTCTATGATTCATCTTTCTCAGGTTCTGGCAAAGGACTAGTAAGAATTTCACTACAGAAATGCAGAGATAATTGTGGAAATTGGGCCAGTGCTAAGGGAATTATAACAGCTGTTGGAAACGAAAAGGCCATTGTGACAAGTGGTCTTAAAGTAAGACTTGAAGGAAAGTTCAGCGAAGATCTTTTTATTTATGATAATGTACAAGTCACAGAAAGAAGTACAATAAACAATTTTAGAGAAAAACTAATTGAGCTAATTGAAAATAGGCTATATGGTGATTTTGCAAAAGGTAGTCAAAAAGAGCCTGATGCACCAGCTCTATTAAGTTCACTTTTACTTTTAGGCCGCTCTGAGGATTACAATTTTCCACTCAAGGATGCAGCGTTAAATTGTGGATGTGCACATGTCTTAGCTCTTTCCGGAATGCATTTGAGCGTTCTTGCATCTATTTGTGCGGGACTTTTTGGGAAACGTAAGTGGGCAAAAATATTATCTTTCATTGTAATTGGAACATTTGTCTTTGTTGCAGGTCCAAGACCATCATTGGTTCGTGCAGCAATAATGTTTTTCCTTGGAACAAAGTATAATTCTAAGCAAAGAATAGTAATGGCTTTTTTTATTCAAAGTATTATCTTGCCATTCTCAATGTTAGATATTGGATGTTGCTATGGATATGTATCGGTTTTTGCAATTATCTTTCTTTGGACAGTTATAAAAGCTCCATTTGAGATAGTCTGGGGCAAGAAATTCTTTAATTCAGTTGTTTTGAGTGTTTCTGTATTACTGCTTTGTGCTCCAGTTCAACTAATACAAGATGGAACATGGTGTCCTGTAGCCATACTAGCATCTCCAATTGCAGGTCTTTTAATTACGTTTTCAATGGCAATTGGACTTTTAATATTATCATTTGGTAGGACAGATTTCCTAGTTAGGTGTAATAGTCTTGTCTATAATCTTTTAGCAAAAGTATTTGATTTCTTTGGAACTTTTTCAAAAGCAGGATGGATTGGTTATGCAATTATGATTTTGATTGTTGTAATAGTTGAAATTACTTGTTTGCTATACAGAAAAAGACTTAAGGGAAAAGTTAAACGGTATCGATTTATTGGTAAATTTGATTTACACTGGCAGTAAAGCACTAGTGCAGTAAAGCAAGAACTGTAGGGGTTTATATGTCTATTCTTTTTACAAATGCAAAGATTGTTGCCACTAAGAACGGCGAATTTGAGATATTAAATGATGCTTTTTTGGGTGTTGATGGAAGCAAAATTGATTACATTGGTAGCAAGCGTCCACAAAAAACATATACAACTGAGAAGAATATGTACAACAAGCTTCTCATGCCTGGACTTGCAAATTGTCATGGCCATACGGCAATGAATCTCTTGCGAGGCATTGGTAGTGATCTAAGTCTCATGGATTGGCTTCATCTCATTTGGCCAATTGAGGACAAAATGAGAGATGAAGATCTTGTTTATGGCATGGAAATGTCCATTTTAGAAATGCTCGCTTGTGGAACTACAAGTTTTTGCGATATGTACATGCGTCCAATTATCACTCAAAAATGCATTGAAGAAAGCGGAATGAAAGCTAACCTGACCCGCGTTATGATTGGTGGTGATAACTTAACTGACTATAAAAGCTTTCCTAATAGGCTGGAATCTCTTGAAATTTATAAAAACTTTAATGGTGCTTTTGATGATAGACTTCACATAGATTGGTGCGTTCACGCAGAATATACTATTGCAGATAAGCTAGCTGAAAACTGGTCCAATGAAATTCAACAAATTGGTGGCAGACTTCATATCCATCTTGCAGAAACCAAGAGTGAGCAAGAACAGTGTATCCAAAGACGTGGCAAAACACCCACCCAATGGTTCAATGACCTTGGATTCTTTAATATTCCATGTTATGCAGCTCACTGTGTTTGGGTTACAGACAACGACATTGCAATAATGAAAGAAAAAGGCGTAAGCCCTGTTCACAATCCTTCCAGTAATCTTAAGCTTGGCAGTGGTTTTGCCCCAATTCCTAAGATGCTTGAAATGGGTCTTAATGTTGCTTTGGGAACAGACGGCAGCGCCAGCAACAATAATGTTAACATGTTTGAGGAAATGCATTTAGCATCCATCATTCACAACGGACTTAGTGGAGACCCCACGCTCATGACACCATCCCAGGTCATCAAAATGGCCACAATTAACGGAGCAAGACTTCAGGGGCGCCCGGACACTGGATCTCTTGAAGTAGGCAAAAAAGCCGATATTATTGCTCTTAACCTTGATGCTCCACATCTTGTACCAGATTATGACACTCTTGCACTTATCACTTACTCTGCACAAGGAAGCGACGTATGCATGACAATGGTAGACGGCAAGATTCTGTATGAAAACGGACAGTATCTTACAATGGATAAAGAGAGAATTTTCCATGACTTTAAGAAGTCTTGCCAATACCTGGGTTGACTTGTTTTAAAACGCTGAATTAAACTTTTTGCAATGATTTGGGATTTTGATTACAGTTCTATTTCCTCAATAGCACATCTTCTTGAAGAAAACGGTCTTTCTATGACCAAGAAGTTTGGTCAAAACTTTCTAATTTCTCTTCCGGTTTTGGATAAAATTGTAGGTCTATGTGATATCCAAGAAGGAAGTAAAGTTTGGGAAGTGGGTCCCGGGATAGGAGCTCTTACTACAAAAATGCTTCAAAAAGGCGCTCACGTTACTGCTTTTGAAATAGACCACGGATTTTGTAGAATTTTAAGAGAACAAGCATATCCAAACAATGAGAATTTTACACTCATAGAAGGTGATGCATTAAAAAATTGGAAGACAGTCTTTGAAAAAGAAGGCCTTCCAGACATGATTTGTGCAAACTTACCTTACAACGTTGGATCTGTATTTATTGCATCTTTGATTGAACAAAGATGTATTCCTAAACGGATGGTTTACACTTTACAAACAGAAGTAGTTCAAAGAATGTGTGCAAACAGAGGAAGTAGTGAGTATTCAGGTTTCTCAATTTTGACAAACATTGACTATGAGAACAAAGAAGCTTTTAAAATTAAGTCTGGTTGCTTCTTTCCACCTCCAAACGTAGATAGTTCAGTTGTTTTGATGAATAAAAGAGAAAATCCAATAGTTCCAGAAGAAGATGTTAAAGCTTTAATTGTCCTAATTAGAACCATTTTTTCTCAAAGAAGAAAAACAGTTAAGAACAATTTGAAAAGTCTTGGACTTTCTTCTGAAGAACTTGATAATGTGCTTGCAAATGCTCAAATTCCATCAACAGAGAGAGCTGAAAAGTTAGACACTAAGCAGCTAATTAACTTACTTTATGCCCTACGTTGAGTTTTTCTGTATAGTATTATATTCTCTAATACCATGAAGGTGTTTGTTTATACTTTAGGTTGCAGACTTAACCAATGCGAAAGTGAAGCTGTTGCTGAGTCTTTTGAAAAGCATGGGCATGAAGTTCTCAAAGATTCAGTTAATGCTAATTTGGTCATTGTAAACACCTGTACTGTAACAAGTAAGGCAGAGCAAAAAGCAAGACGAATGATTCGTCTGTTTTGTGCTCAATGTCCAACTCTTGTTACCGGTTGTTATGCTCAAATGAATGAAAAAGAGCTTTCATCTCTTTCTCCAAATGCTGTAGTTCTACCTCTTTCTAGAAAAGCAGAGCTATTGCGTCTTCCTGAATTCTTTAATGATAGAATCGGTCTAGAAGCACTGGAGGTGCTGAAAGATTTCGTGCAAGAGAGGCCTCAACAGAGCTGTACCAATTTTGATTTTGCACCAACTGGGTTTACGTATCATTGTAGGTCATATTTGAAAGTTCAAGATGGATGCGACAACAATTGCGGATTTTGTAGAGTTCATATTGCTCGTGGGCGTGCATCTAGCTTGGATGCAGAGACTGCAGTGCAACGTGCTCTTGAAATTGAAAAACGTGGTTATCATGAGATAGTGCTCACTGGTGTGAACTTGTCCATGTACGATTACAAGGGAGATGGCCTTGGTGGGCTTTTGGAGAAGCTTCTTGCTGCTTTGGGGCCTAATATCCGCATTAGGTTCTCCTCAATGGAGCCTGATCACATTGATGATAGACTTCTTGCTCAGCTTGCAGACCCAAGAGTGCAACCGCATTTTCACATTCCAATTCAAAGTGCTGCAGATAAAGTAATTAAACGTATAAATAGACATTATGACAGTAATCATCTAGACTATGTGATAAATAAACTGCGTGAGATTAAAGATGACCCATTCTTGGCTTGCGATATTATTACAGGTCTTCCGGCAGAAGGAGAAGAAGAATTTGCTTTTACAAAGCAATTCCTTGAAGAGCATGGATTTGCAATGCTTCATGTATTCCCGTTCAGCCCAAGACCTAATACACCATTAGAGAAGGCTAAAGATAGGGCTCCAGAAAGTGTAAGAGATGAAAGAGCCAAAATCCTCAGGGATTTGGCATTAGATTTAAATGGCAAGTATTTGGCTAGGCAGGTTGGGAAAAAAGCTGAAGTAATACTTGAAGAGAAAAAGAAAGGTTCTTGGTACGGCTTAACTGGAAACTATATGAAGGTTAAAGTTAATGGTGTACAAGAAGATGCAAAGTGCGGTGATTTAGATTCAGTTTTAATTACTGCACCAGATTGTGCTGAAATAATTGCAACAACCTCAATGACAACAAATTAAGTATGGAGGAATATTATGGGAAGAAAAGATGGTATTAGAGTAAAAGATGCAGATCCAATGTATGCAATTGTCCCTTATGTCATGGATAAACGCTATGACGCAATGAACATGATTACTTTAGACATCCCAGTCATGCCTTTAAAAAATTTCTTGAGAGAAAAAAGACAAGAAGGAAAGTATGTAAGTCACCTTGGACTTATTCTTGCTTCATATCTTAGAACAGCAGCACAGTTTCCACTTTTGAATAGATTTATTGTAAATAAAAAGATTTATGACAGAAAAGATTTTGATGTTGCAATGGTTGTTCTTAAGGATGGAGATGGTGATATGGAAGGTACCATGAGTAAAATCAGATTTGATTTTAACGATAATATTTTCCAAGTCCAAGAAAAGATTGATGCTTATATTGCTGCAAATAAAGAAGAAAAGTCAAAAAATGATACTGATAAGCTTATCAAAAAACTCTTAAAAGTTCCTGGCCTTGCCAATTTTGGTGTTGGTCTCTTTAAGTGGATGGACCGCAGAGGGCTTCTTCCTGAAAGTGTCATTAAAGCAAGTCCATTTCACACTAGTTTAACCATTTCTAACCTTGCAAGTATCAAGACAAATCATATTTATCACCACTGTTATGAGTTTGGAACAACAAGTGTTTTTATCACAATGGGAAATACAAGAGAAGTTCCTGTCAGAGTAAAGGGAGAGATTGTCTTTAAAACGTGTCTTCCTCTTGGTGTTGTTATGGATGAAAGAATTTGTAGTGGTCATTATTTTGCATCCGCATTCCAGTACATCAAGAATTATTTGTCAAATCCATCGCTTTTGGAGAAGACTCTTGAAGAAGAGCTTGCAGAGAGAAAAGCTGAAGAAGAAGTAAAAAGTGGAGCCAAAGAAGACAATTGATCAAGTAAAGGACCAAAGAACATTTAAGACCGCTGATGGAACAGAAGTTCATCTTTACGAATATGACTGTGTAAGTTCAACAAATACTCTTTTACTTAATATGGCTCGTGAGGGAGCTCCTGTTGGAACTGTTTTATGGGCCCACAAACAGGAAGGTGGAAGAGGGCGTCTTGGACGCAGTTTTACTTCTCCTGAGGGTGGCATATATATAAGTCTTTTAGTTCCTTGTCCTATAAACTTAGAAGAGGTTGGATTTTCTCTTACTGCAAAAATTGGTGTAGCTGCTAAAAGAACAATTGATGGCCTCTGCGGTAAGAAATGTGGAATAAAATGGGTCAATGATATTGTTTTGGGACATCGTAAGGTGTGTGGTATTCTTGCTCAAATGTGTAGTGGTGTTCCAGATAAAGTTGTAGTTGGTATTGGTATTAACTATACAACTCCCTGTGAATCTTTTGCTCCTGAACTAAGAGATATTGCCACTTCTATTTTTGATGAAGATGAGAAACACAATGCTCCTTCAATGGAGAGTTTTGTGCTTGCTTTGATAGATAATGTGTATGCTTTAGTTGGCTTGAATTCAGGAAAACATTCAGGAAAATATTCAGCAAATTATTCAGAAAATTGGCTTGAAGAATATAAAAGTTCTAGCACAATTCTAGGAAACAAAGTAAAAGTAATTCAGGCCGGTGCTGTTGTAGCAGAAGGAACTGCAATTTCCATTGACGACCAATGCCATCTTCATGTTATAACAAGTGACGGAAATGAGATGATATTATCCACTGGAGAAGTCAGCGTTCGTAAGCTGTAAAACGAGGTATATATGATTAACAAAGAAGAATGGAAGACTTTAGTACAAGATAGACTTCAGAATTTATATGAAAAAAATGGACATGAAGGTGTGTTGCAAGCTGTTGTAATGCAGGTTCCTCCAAAACCAGAGATGGGAGATTTAGCATTTCCACTTTTTGCATATGCAAAAGCCTTTTCAAAGGCTCCAAATCTCATAGCTCAAGAGCTTACTGCTGACATTAATTCACTAGAAAGTAAGCCAGATGGAGAAGCTTTTGCTCTTGGCCCTTATATGAACGTAAGAGTTAACATGAATAATGTTGTAACTCAACTTTATACCGATATTTCTAGCAAAAAAGATGCCTTTGGTAAATCTAATCTTCTTAACGGAAAGAAGGTTATGATTGAGTTTAGCTGTCCAAATACCAATAAACCTCTTCATCTTGGACATGTAAGAAATGATTGTATTGGTCAAAGTATGAGCCAAATTCTTAAGGCTTGTGGTGCAAATGTTATGAAAGTTAATCTTATTAACAACCGTGGTGTTCATATTTGCAAATCAATGCTTGCTTATCAGTTGTTTGGCAATGGAGAGACTCCAGAAAGCTCCGGAATTAAAGGAGATCATCTTGTTGGAAATTACTATGTACGTTTTGCTCAATGGGAAGCAGAAGAGCTTAAGAAAGATACTGAAGCCAATATTGCAAAAGGCATGAGTGAAGAAGAAGCAAAAGTACAAGCAAAGAAGACTAATAAGCCAGATTTAGAAGCTCAAGCTATGCTAAGAAAGTGGGAACAGGGAGATCCAGAGGTTCTAAAACTGTGGAAACTTATGAATAACTGGACTTTGGACGGTGTTGCACAAACCTATGAACGTACTGGAATTAGCTTTGATAAATACTACTATGAAAGCGATACTTACAAACTTGGTAAAGATAAAGTCCTTGAAGGTCTTGAACGTGGAATTTTCCAGAGAGCTGAAGATGGTTCAGTTTTCATAGATAACTCAGATATCGGTTTAGACAAAAAGATATTGCTCCGTAAAGATGGCACTTCAATTTACATTACACAGGATATTGGAACTGCAATTAATAGGCATGAAGATTGGCCATTTGACAGTTTGATTTACGTTGTAGCAAGTGAGCAAAACTACCACTTTAAAGTTCTCTTCCATGTTTTGGATAAGCTAGGATATTCTTGGGCAAAGGACCTTCACCATCTTTCATATGGTATGGTTTTTCTTCCAGAAGGCAAAATGAAAAGTCGTGAAGGCACAGTTGTTGATGCAGATGAGCTCATTCAAACTCTTACTGATATGGCTAAAGCAGAAATTCTTGAAAAGGGTCGTGAATCTGATTTAGACAATGTAGATGACACTGCTTACAAGATTGCTCTTGGGGCACTGAATTATTACATTCTTCAGTTTAATCCAAACAAGGATTTTGTATTTAATCCAAAAGAATCTCTTTCATTTAATGGAAATACTGGTCCATATCTTCAGTATATGGGTGCTCGTATTTCTTCTATGCTCAGAAAGTATGATGAGGTCAAAGATCAGTACCAAGATATTGCTTTTGACCCAACTCTTCTTTCTCTTGAAGATGAACGAGAGATGCTCAAGAGTCTTTCCTCTTTCCAAGAAGTATTATCTAAAGCATGCAGTCAGTATGATCCAAGCATTATTTGTGCTTATCTTTACGACTTATCCAAGAGATTCTCACATTGGTATCATGATAATCAAATTCTTAAGGCACATACTCCTGAGTTGATTAAAGCAAGAGTTTTACTCTGTCAAATGGTTCTTCAGGTAATGAAAAACGCATTTGATTTGGTTGGAATTCCTTTTCTTGAGAAGATGTGATTTTAGCTGAATAGGGAGATAAGACCATCTACTAGGTTGTTTAGCTCCCAATCAGCATCAAAATCTAAGTCTAGATTTTCGCTTGCAACTAGATTTGTTAGGCATTGCTCAATTGTATCAGAAAAGAAGTTTCCAGCTATGTCTGTGTCAGGAATGTTTAGCCAGTTACGTTGTACACAGTATTCAAGAGCCACTTTAACACGGGCTGTAACCATAGCATCTATTTCATGAGCAGCTTCATTGAAGACTCTTTCGTACAATTTTTGTTGTTGAACTATGGCGTAATATTGAGAAAGCGGACTCTCTCCAAAGGTTTCCATAAAACTATCTACAAGAGAAAAAAGAAGACTTTGGGCATCTTTAGCCTTAAAGTTGACATCAAAGTTTTTTTGAGCAAGCTTTGCTTTGCAATAGCCTAAAACCTCATCAACTATTGATTTTTTACTATCAAAGTGGCTGTACAGGCTAGCTTTTTTTATTCCAACCTCATTTGCAATATCCATAAGACTTACATTTGAAAGTCCTTTAGCAAAGCCAAGTTCTAATGTCTTAAGTATTATGAGTTCTTTTTTGTCCATGATTTAGATCCCTGTTTTAACTTTTCTATTATTAGATTAAGCTACCGAATGGTAGTTAGTCAACTGAAATATAGAATAAAGAGGTTTTTGCAAAAACCTCTAAAATATAAGTTTATGTGTAAACTATTTCATGTTATGATAAGAGATTGCAGAGGTTTTTGAAAAAACCTCTATGGAGAGGTTTATGGAAGAAATAAGAAAATACAAAAAGGGCCAGATTATTTCAAAAGAAGGAGCTTATGAACTTTGGATGTATGACTTGATGTTTGGTAGCGTTGGAATTTATGCAAACTACGGAACTGCGGACCAGGTTGAGTTGAGTATTAACAATGCTCCATCTTTTTTTGGCGAGGTTGGATTTATTGAATCTATGCCACGCTACGGTACATCAGTTGCTTTAGAAGATTGTGCAGTTAGAATTATTAATCACGATAATCTTTCTGAATATTTTGAGAAAAGGCCAGCTAAGGTTGTTTCAATAATGGAAAGCTTGGCAAAAAGACTTAGGAATATCTATAAACTTTTTGCTTCAGCATGTAATACTTTTGAGGAATTTGTTGAAGCTGAAGAATCAGGAGAACCAATTTCTGAGGAATTGAAAGCAAGAATGATAAAATTCGCTGCTGGTGCAAAGCGGATTAGAGCTAGAAACGAGTTACGAAAGTAGAAATTTGGGGTTATCTCCTACCGACCGGTAGTTAGTAAATGATTTTTTTCTAACATTTTTATCTCAAAGATGTGGAATAAAGAAACAGCTTTGAGTATAAGAATGTAGAAATAAGTTTAAGGATGTGTTTTCAATGTACGCACTCGTAGAAATTCTTGGAAAACAATACAAGGCAGAAGAAGGTAAGACAATCCAGGTTGACCTCGTTAAAGCTGAGGTTGGCGGAACTGTCACATATGATTCTGTTCTTGCAGTTGTTAATGACAATGATGTAAAGTTTGGCACTCCATATGTTGAAGGTGCCAGCATTGTAGCTACACTTGAGTCCAATACAAAGGGCGACAAGGTTCGTGTCTACAAGTTCCGCAGGAGAAAGGGATATCGCAGGACCCAAGGTCACAGACAGAATTATTCCATTCTCAAGATCGAAAAGATCAACGCTTAAGGGAGGCAATCAATGGCTCATCATAAAGGTGGTGGTTCATCCAGAAACGGAAGAGATTCTAATGCACAGCGCCTTGGCGTAAAGCGTTATGGCGGTCAGGTTGTTAAGGGTGGCGAAATTCTTGTTCGTCAGCACGGCACAAAGATCCATCCGGGCGAAAATGTTGGCCTTGGTTCGGATTACACACTCTTTGCAAAGGTTGGTGGAAAAGTTCTTTTCCATGCAAGAAACAACCGTAACTATGTTAGCATAGTTGTTGAAGAGTAAGACTGAGTAATATTCTCTATGTTTGGTTTTTCAGATGAAACCTATATTGACATTGCCTCCGGAAACGGAGGCAATGGTTGTGTTTCCTTTAGACGCGAAAAATTTGTAGCCAAAGGAGGCCCTGATGGTGGTGATGGCGGAAAAGGCGGGGACGTTGTTTTCGTTGTCAAAAATAACCTAAGGACTTTGGCTCACCTCAAGATTATCAGGTCCTTCCGTGCTGAAAACGGCCACGGTGGTAGTGGTGCACGTTGTTATGGAAGAAATGGAAACGACATGGAGATTCCAGTTCCACCAGGAACAGTTATTAAAGATGCAACTACAGGTGAAGTCATTAAAGACTTAACCGGACTTGATAGATTTGTCTTTTTAAAAGGCGGACGTGGAGGTCTTGGGAATTATCATTTCAGAACCTCAACTAGACAGGCTCCAAAATTCGCACAGCCTGGCGAACCTGGCATTGAAATGCGTGTTGGAGTAGAGCTGCTTGTTATTGCGGATATCGGTTTTGTAGGATTTCCTAATGCAGGAAAGAGTTCTCTCATGAATATGCTGACCAATGCACGTAGTAAAGTTGCCTCCTATCCGTTTACAACAAAAATCCCTCAGCTTGGGATGATGCGCTTGGGCGACCAAGATGTTGTTATTGCAGATATCCCTGGAATTATTGAAGGTGCCAGCCAAGGCGCTGGAATGGGCTTTAAATTCCTAAAACATATATCTAGAACTGGGGGCTTGGCATATTTGATTGATATGTCTGATCCTCTTTTCCTTGATAGATATGAACTTTTAAGAAATGAACTTGGTTCATATTCTGAAGATCTTCTTCAAAAGAGAGAAGTTCTCATTGGAACCAAACTTGATGAAGAAGGAGCTTCTGAGAATTTTGAAAAGTTCAAAGAAAAATATTCAGATAAGCAAGTTTTTGGTATGAGTATTTTTGATGAAGACTCTGTTAAGCCAATAATGAAGGCCTTTGTTGATATGCTGGTGGAGCCTTCAACAGAACAAGGTTTTACATCTAAACCAAATACAGATGCTTATTATCCAGAAACAGACAGCAGGTTTCTTCCTGAAGAGGAGTAATTGATGGCAAAAGTAGCTTTGTTTGGAGGCAGCTTTGATCCCGTCCATCTTGGCCATCTTGCAGTACTTCACAATGCTCTAAATTGCACCAATTACGATATTTTTCTCATAGTTCCTGCCCAATTAAGTAATTTTAAACAGGACAGTATTCCAAAAGCTTCATCTGAAGATAGGCTTGAAATGCTAAGACTTGCTTTTGAAGATTTCAAAGAACTATATCCAAAGGATGATGTTTCTAGACTTGCAATTTCAACTATTGAACTTGACCGTGGCGGTGTGTCTTATACTTATGACACTGTCATGGAAATCAAAAAACTATACAATATAACTGGTAGGCTAGGCCTTCTTATTGGAGATGACCAAATTCCAAAGCTAACCAACTGGTATAGATATGAAGATCTAAAAAAAGAAGTTGAATTTATAATTTGTAGAAGAAACCCTAATGGAGATTTGTGGTCATTAATTCCAAGTGATGTTAGCTATATTAAGGTTGAGCCTAAAGCTCTTGCTCCACAGTCTTCTAGTCAATACAGAGAAAATAAAAATACAAAGGCAGAATACCTTTCAAATAGAGTGAGGCAGTATGTTGAACAAAAAAATTTGTACTATTGAAGAACTTAAAGAATATCTTAAGAACACTGTCTCTGAGCGTAGGTATATACATAGCTTAGGAGTAGCAGATACTACTAATAGTTTGCTTGAAAAATATAATTGTAAAATTACAGAACCAACTTGGAATGGTTTTTCTGCTCCTATATTCTGTGGAATAGCACATGATTTGGCTAGAGAATTTTCAGATGCTTCAATTGTACAATATTGTGAAAAAAATGGACTAAAACTATCAAAAGAGGAGATTGTTTCTCCTGTATTGGCCCATGGTTTAGTTTCTTCTCACTTAGCAAAAGAGCTTTGTGGACAGTACCCTTCTTCTTGGGAAAAAGCAATAATTTCACATACTACAGGATCTGCAAATATGGATGATTTGGCTCTTGCTCTGTTTAGTGCAGATTTTATTGAACCTTCTAGGCGTTTTATGACTTCTCAAAGAAGAAATTACTATCTTTCAGCTCCTTCTCTTGACTCCTGTGCTTATAGGATTCTCTGTGATATGATAGATCACTGGAAGAAAAGTGGTAATTTTGAGCCTTCAGAATCTGCACAGGCAATGAAGGCTGAATTAGAGGCTAAAGGATGCAACATAGGCCGTTTTCCTTGGACAGAGGATTGGAGAAAGTAGTGACGAAAGCAGTGGTGAAAACTGTGACAAAAGCCGTGGCGCAGAATAAGAAGTTTTTGTTATTTCTTTGTGTTTCATTATTAATAATTTCTCTTCTATGTAGCTGTAATAATAATGACATTGACTGTTATTATGCATATTTTGAGGAAACTGCATTTATCTTTGTTTACAAACAAAATCAAAATACACTATATGAAATTGAACTACCTCTAGAAACAATCTTACTTTGGGGCAAAAGTGCCGGACTTAGCTCAATTCCTATTGCTATGAGAAATTATGTAGGTTTAAGTGAGTCTGGACTTCTTGTTGGTACTTCACAATCGTTGCAAACGCTTAGAGATATGTTAGATGTTATGGGTATGGACAGAGATGGCGACGCAAATAGTTCTAAAAGACTTCAAACTCTTGTAGAAAATGTTTCGCTCTTGAGCAAAAAACCGTTGTCAGATAATATGAACACGCTTTGCGGGCAAGATGTTTCAAAGGCTTTGAAAGTCATAGAAAATATGACTCCAAAAACCCTTTATTATGATGCCCGGGGGCTTTTTTCCACTGAAGATTTGAACTTTTCCCAGAGGTATTTCACTCAATGGTTGGGACAGGTTCTTGGAGGATATTGATGAAAGAAGAAACTAAAGCTAAGGCAAATGCTATAAGCGAATTTTTGAAAGATCACAAAGGACTTGAAGTTACAATCATTGACGTTGAACAGGAATGCTCTTGGACAGAGTGCTTTATAATTTGTACTGTCACAAGTCTTGGCCATCTCAGAGGCTTGGCAAGAGAGCTTTGGGGTCTTTTGGATGAACTTGACCTTCAAGTTAACAACAGGCACAAGGCGGTTGGAGATGACGGCTGGGAACTCATTGACTGTGGAGACATTGTCATTCACCTCATGAGTCAGGAGCTCAGAGACTTCTATTCTCTCGAGAAACTTTGGCAAAAAGTTGGAAGATAAAACCTCTACATGTCCTTATTTTGCAGAGATAATCTTTTGAACTTCAGCTTCGCTGAGAGAAAACCCTTTGGCAATGTTTTCAATACTAAGACCTTGAGAATAGAAGTTTTTAATGGTACAAGCTTCTTTTTCCTTGGCTTTTGCTTCCGCTTCAGCCATTCCTTCAGCTCTACCTTCTTCTTTGCCGTCATAGTAGTGGTCTTGCAGTAACATTGCTAATGACATAGCACCTTCCCTCCATGTATTGTTGGAATTGAACTCTTGAACATAAGCATCAATGGTCTTTACTACATCACTTGTG
>CAVEGR010000023.1:0-2644 GCA_963615565.1 Phocaeicola massiliensis
AACGTACGAAGATATCGAAGAATTTCGTAAACTTTGGTCATGATGAGACCAATAGTACAAAACAATTACTCGGAAGAGTTTAAAAGGAACACGGTAGCAGTAATAAGAGCAGGTTTGCCTTTGCATGTAACAGCAAAGAAATTAGCTGTGCCAGTGAACACAATAGTTTACTGGTTAGCACAGGATAAATTTAAAGATATTGGACCTGCTCCAGAACCACTAATCAAAGCAGTTCTTGAACAAAATAAACTTGAGCCTTATGTTCAAAAGCCAATGCTTGTTCAAATAACTAGAAAAGTAGAACGAAAAGAAGCGTCAGATAAAAGTCTTGTTAAAGTAAATTATGGGAAACTCAGTATTGAGTTTTCTAATGGCATTACAGTTGAAAGTCTAAGAACAATCATTCAAGCACTTGGAGGTAAAGATGTTCTTTGACTTTGACAAGTATACTTATTACATAAGTCCAGGAACAATGGACATGAGAAAAGGTTCTAATAGTCTAGCAATCTATGTACAGGACCATTTAAATAAAAATCCATTTGAAAAGAGTATGTTTCTCTTCTGTAGTAAGAATAAGAAGACCTTAGTAGTGTTAGTTTGGGACAATGGGTTTTGGCTTATGAAGAAGAAACTTTTCAGTGGAACATTCTCTTGGCCTAAAGACAATAAAGAAGCTCTCTTAGTTACTCTGGATGATGTAAAGAGAGTTCTATCAGGAGAAGATATTTGGAGGAAAATTCCAGTACTTCCAACGACTGTAAATCTATGGTAATTTCTTAATAGAAAACAAATTATTTTACTAGAACCTATTGAATTAACTCCTTATTTATGCTATACTTAGAGCATGGAAAACAAGGATAAAGACGAGATTATTGAGAAACTTGAAAGCATGGTAAAAGACTTAGAAATAGACCTCGAAGAGAAGGATTCTAAGCTTGATGAAAATGCCAAAACAATCAAAGAACTTAATGAAGAAGTCCTTATTCTTAATGGTGTCATTAAGATTCTTCAGAAAGATGCAGCAACTATTGCAAGACTTAAGGCTAGAGTTAAACATTACTTTGAGATAAGTAGTGAAAAACAGCCTTGGCTTTTTAATGAATTTGAGACAACTGCAGAAAATGGAACTTTGGAAGAAACTAGTGAAGAGACTCCTTATAATGAAGAGACTGTTAATTCTTATGTAAGAAAGAAGGCTCGTACTGGTATTAATCTTCCTGCAGATATTCCTGTTATTGACATCTATGATGACACTGAAATTCAAACATGCTCTAGATGTGGCTCTCCTATGAAGAAGGTTGGAGAGAAGGTTTACGAGTCCTTTACTAGAATTTGTAAAGAAGCTTTGATAAGAAAACATGTTAATCAGTATGAATGTACTAATTGTGAACCAGAAGCTAATGAAGGAAGAATTATTGAGACTCCAGTAACTGGCAATATGCTTGACGGCACAGTATGTGATCCTACATTGTTCAGTCAAATAGTAGAAAACAAGTTTAGCTATGCTATGACTCTTTATCGTCAAGCTCATAGCTTTCAAGATATTGGACTTTCTAGATTCACAATGAGTTCGTGGCTCATTAAGATAGGAAAGAAGCTTGAGAAGAACATGGCACCTTGTCTTGAAAAGCTCATCTATAGTTATCCACTGATAAACACAGATGAGACACCTGTTAAAGTTCTCAATCTTTTGGATGAAGATGGAAACAAGAAAGCTCCTGATTCTAGGACAAATGCTTGGATGATAGTTAGAGCTGCAACAGATAGTAAAGGAAGACAAGGACCTGTTATGTTTACCTTTACAGACAACAGAAGAAATGACACTCTCGTAGATATTCTCAAACCTTACACTGGTGTAGTACAGACAGATGGGCTGTATGGCTATGCAAATGCAGCTAAAGTATGTTCTTTTACACACATAGGCTGTATGGTTCATTCTAGAAGAAAGGCAATTGAAGCTAAAGGCAAGAGTACAAGTGGAATCAGCTGTGAACTCGTTAAAATTTATGGAGACTTCTTTCATCATGAAGGTCTTCTTAAAGATCAATTTGATGAAAACTCTCTTTCTGAAGAAGAATATGTTATTGAAAGAAGAAGGGTTCTTAGTCCAATTCTTGATAAATTGAAAAAGTTTTGTGAAGAGAACCTGAGTAATTCTTATGGAAAGCTTCAGACTGCGTTGAGCTATCCTTTGGACCATTGGGAATCTCTTATTAAATTTCTTGATTATCCTTATGCTACCAGCTCCAATCAAAGGGCTGAAAATGCTATTAGGCCTTTCTGTCTGGGAAGGAAGAATTGGCTCTTTACTATTACAGAACTCAGTTCTACTATTTCTGCTTTCTATTACAGTCTTGTTGAAAGTTGTAAAAGTTTGGGTATTAACTTCCAAGACTACATGACCTATGTCCTCTTGCATGCTAACACCATTCCTGATGGAGATGAAGAGGCTTGGACAAATCTTCTTCCTGGCAAGTGTGATATTTCTAGCGCTAAAGCTTACAAAGAGAAGCTTTTTACCGCTAAACCCAACAAGAAGAGAAAGGAAGTTTACAAGCTCAGAGGCAAACGTGTTTAGTTCTTTCATAACACTATTGTCTCTCAATAATTAATCAAAAAAACTAGGCTACGAGATTACGCTTAC
>CAVEGR010000024.1:0-6344 GCA_963615565.1 Phocaeicola massiliensis
TGATAAATTTGAAAATTTTGAAGATGTTGCTCGTTCTGAAAATGGTCTTTTATATATTACAAAAAACACAAATGCTTTTTTGAGCGCAAAAGTAAATCAAACAATAGACCTTGGAAGTCACTGGCTCTATATTGCAAATGTCACTCAAGCACAAAAACTAAGTGATGAAAAATCTTGCACATATTCATATTATCTTTCAAATATAAAACCAAAACCCATTGAGAGTTCTCCCAACGCTGAAAAGAAAACTGGGTGGGTATGTAAGATATGTGGTTATATTCATGAATCTGAAGAACTTCCCCAAGACTTTATATGCCCAATTTGTAAGCACGATGCTAGTGCTTTTGAGAAAATAAAGTAGAGCCAATAACGCAGTGTTTGCTATAACCCCATAATCCTCACACATGTGCATATAAACAGAGAGAGTTCCCTAGATGAAATTTAGCAACATCTTTGTGATACAACATCGCTTTTAAGAGGCACTCATAACTTAAAAATCTTTGCAAGTTCCTGATCTAAAGTTCCATCTTTTGCAAACTTAAGAGTATCACAAAGTTTAATATTATATTCTTTTATTTTGACTGTATTAGCAAAATCTAAAAGATAACTCAAGCAAATTCTGTAAAGAATTTCAGTTGGAGCACATCCATATACCTGTTTAGCAAATATGTGAGAAATGCGTTCATTAGCATTTGGATAAAGACTCTCCATCTTTTCACTTCTATAAAGTCTTTTGACAATTTCTGCAATATACATTCCTGATTTCATGTAGAGATCTGCAAAAGTCTTTGTTGGATCATCAAAACAACCAGGATTTTCTTTTTCAAGCATATCTACCATATCTATAACAACCTTCCTTGGTGTAAAGATTTGGTTGTTCTTCTGTGGCGGAATATAGTCAAAGATGTCTTCCTTTTTGTCTTCTTCAAAGTAATTGGCAAGTTCTTTTTTCTTTTTAAGAAACTCTTTTACAGAGTCATTAAATACAACAGGTTCAAACAAATGTCCATCAAAGTGCTTTGTTTGCCCCGTCTCTGCATCATCATAATCACCACCATCACGCAAGAACCTAAACTGCTCTAGTGTGATACTTGTAACATCCTTAAAGACTTCATCTGGAATCTTTTGGTCAAAGGTCTCTAATGTAACACTGTCATCCCCATAGGCCATAAGAAAAGACGGGATAGTACGAGAAAAGCCTCTAAGATGGTCTTTGATAGAATCTTCTATAGAAAGTTTTTCTTTTTCTAATTTCTTATTTTCTATAATCTTTACAGTCTCTTCTTGTGCACATTCTACAAATTCTTCAATTGTATTTTGAAGAGATTCTATAAGATCTTTTGCTTGCTCTTTTTGTTTTTGGTCAAACTCATCGTTTACCTGTTTTTCAGTTTTACCAAGAACCGCAAGATTTTCCAAGGCATCCTTTCTTTCCATTTCCAGTGTGCATGTTTGAATTTTGTAAGTGTCTACAACAGTGTCAATTCTATAATTTGCATTAGTATTAAGCTGGCGTGTTATCTGTTTTTCTGTAGAGCTTTTAATCCCATCACCATAATGCTCTTTTGCAGTCTGCACAACATTTGCAATGACTTTTTCCTGCACGGCATCCTTGAGCTTTTGCACCTGAGTATCTATCTTGGACGGCATCTCTGAGACAACATCTACACCCAATGTGACGTCTTCAATGGTCTTGTAAATCTTATCTCCAAACACTTCTGGTGTTAACCCGATAATAACGTCATCACTTAAATTTACGTTTCCATCAGAATCTAGTGGTATTTCCTGAGCTGCTTTGTCGTCTATTTGTCCCTTGTTCTTTGGCTCTTTTACTGGTGTAAACTGCTTAATAATATCCATTACAACAGAAGGTGCATGGAAAACATTTGTAATGTTTTGGAAAAGATAGTCAGACAAGAAACAGCTTTTTACAACTTCTTGAGATTTAATCTTTCTTGGAATACTTAAAACTTTTGCAGCATCAAGCTCTACCATTTCTCCGTTATCGTCTTCACCAATAACAGGAAAGAAGTTGAGAAGTTCTCTTACGTTCTTTTTGCGAGTTTCCATGTCTCCATGGCCTGCAGCTGTGCTTGTATATAAATCATTGGCAAACTGCTCAAATGTAACAAGAGTTCTTGCTGGATCAAAGTCAAATACATAAGCATTTTCTTTTCTAAAAGACTCTGTGCCATACTTAAAAAGACATGGATTTTGTGCTCTAAAAGCTGCTTGCATATACAAAGACGGAGACTTTATGTTAGAAAGCATAAGAACTGCTGTCCATTGAGGAATTGTAACGCCTGTAGTAAGCTGTCCAACAGAAAGAGTAATAGTTTTGTCGTATTTTTTAATAGCATCTTTTACTTTATCAAAAGCTTTTTTAGTTTCACTGTCGTCATCTAACTTGCCATCACCAGCTGCCAAAACAATCTTGTAATCCTTAAAAATTGGATGTTTTTCAAGTTTTCTTGCCAGTAATGTTGCAGATTCAACTCTGTTTAACAGCCAAAATGTATGCTTAAGCTCGTTTCTAAGTTTTGGTGTGCTAAATGGATATTTTTCCAAAGTTGTAAGAGCATCCAAGAACTTGTCTACAGCCTCATTGTGAATAAACCTTGAATCATTGGTTGCAAAGAACTCATTGAGATCAAAAGCATAGTCTCTTGTTTCACCGTTTATCTCTGTTCCTTTGGAAAGCTCATCTTTTACAATTTCACTCATTTGGTATGTAAATAGGTTAAGTTTTGGAAGATCTCCATAAGGATTTTCGCCTTTTCCATGCCAGTTGAGTTTCTTGGACTGTTCATCTGCATATGTCCAGTTGTAAATAGCGTCACTGTGGAACTTGTCATTTGCAAGAGCCTTAAAAGGTGTTCCTGAAAGATGTAATGTAAATTTTCTACGAATTCTATTAAAAGCTAAGTCTGTTTTATACGTATCTACACCCTCATGGGCCTCATCTATTACAAGTACATCCCAGTTTGTTGCTATGACTTCACTAAGTTTATTGCCTTCATTTCCTCCAAAATGGATGGATCCTTTTAAGTCTTGAAGCGATACAAACTCTATTAATCCCATTTTATTTGCACCCAAACTATTAGCTCTGGCTTTTTCATCTTTTTCATAAGTAGCATAGCTAATTACAAGAGGTTTACCCAAAATGCCTTCTACTCTGCTTACAAAGAAGTACCCACCTTGGCGACCAATGAACTTTTCATAATCATCATACCAAGAATTTGCAATTGCTGGTCTATTTGTAACAATGAGAACCTTTTGGGCTTTTATTTGCTTGATAAAGTCATATGTGGTAAGCGTTTTTCCAAATCTTGGTTTTGCATTCCACAAAAACTCGCCATTTTCATGGCTTTCCATATATGCTTTAGTTTCTTGTACGGCTTGTTCTTGCTCTTCTCTAAGTGAGTAAGGAAAAACGTCTTTTGTATCACAAAGACCTCTGGTGATTCTAAATGTATTGAATTTCTCCTTGGAATCTGACGGACTTATATGAAACCATTCGTTTATGTCTTCTGAGTCAAAGTATTCGTTTCCTTCTTCTTGTGGTTGCTTTACTCCGTTTTTCTTAAGATATCTATGAAAATCTCTGTCTATGAAGTTTTCTCCTGATCCATCATCATAAGTGGCCGTGCCCTGCCATTCTTTTTGTGCTTTGATTCCTGCTGTATGTGTTTGTTGCCAAATACGCTGGTCTACATTCTGCTCTGTGTATCCAATTTTTATATAGCCATCATGATAGATAACACCTGGAGTAGTGTAAGCATATATCATTGGGACAACCTTGGAGGCAGTCTTAATCTTTATAGAAACCATTATGCTTCACCTCTCAAACTTGTTACACGATTTTTCATATAGAAAAATTCACCATCGCTTATATTAAATAACTGGCAAAGCTGAATATCAATGTCTTTCTTAAAATTAATGAAAGGATTACCATCAGTATAATCTCGCAAATCAGGCACTTTTTTCCCAAGGGAAGTAAGTGCCTCATCGGTTAACAAAAATGCATACCTAATAAAATAAGATCTTGCATAGTCGTAGAAGTTTTTTGCCTCTTCATAGGTATTGAAAGAGCTAAGGGCAAGTCTTGACCTTCCAAAAGCAGAGTGATTATCTATAAGTTCAAGTTGGTTATCTCTTTTTTGCCCACCTGCGTTGGCACTCGATACAACCACTTGCCATTGGGAAATATACTCAGCGTTTCTGGTAATTACATCTCTATTAGCAACGAACCATGTAGCTCTTCCTGCTTTTCCTGCTTTGTCATTTGTAAAAAGTTTGATTTCCGTTGCAAAATCAATATTTTTATCGAAGCCGTCATATTTTCTAACTTTAGAAGGGTTGTTTTCCACAAAATCACTTTCAATCGGGAAAAGTGAACGAGGAAGAATAGCATCGTGAAGAAAGGAGAGACCGTATTTTTTCATTCCAATATTAATTTTTTGTTCTATAGGCAAATCATGAGGGTCAAGTGGCATTAAATTATCTCCTGGATTATCTGCATGAACACTGAACCCTTCGTCTTTCTTTGCATAGATGTATGTAAAACCATCTGTTTTTTTCTTGTGATTTTTGACAACAATGGTTATTCCATCAGACAAACTTGCTAAATTGCCGAAAAGCTCACTTGCATCAGGATAAAACTTAACTACTGAAAGACTTTTATCATTAATCTGATTCTTGCCAAAATTCTGCATACCTTTTCCAGCCTGATGTATCCACCTTCCTCCTGGATAGATAAGGACAGAGGTGTTTTCTGTAAGTTCATCTGCAGCATTTTGAAAATACTGAAAAATGTTCGTCATTGGTTTTTGGCCATTGGACTTTGAAACACTGTCCAACGATTCTTTCTGATATGGTGGATTGCCTATTACAAAATCGAACATTTTCTTTCCCATATTATACCCCTCGCTTAGTTTGAGCTTTTTATATTCTATTGTTTTATTATCCTTCCAATTTTTGATAATGCAAGGCTTTGTTGGACTTTCTTTTGGCTCTTCAAAGTTAAATAAGTCCATTTGGTCATCTTCTGGTGTTTTAAGCCTTCCAAATGGAATTGTGTCCAAAAGACCATCCATTTGCCAAAGATTCCAGCTAATTATGTTAGCAATTGTTAAAAGATCTTCTTCTTGTGGCTCTTCTTTCCACCTTTCCGTATAGTAATCTATAAATGTTAAAAAGAAGTTTATTCTTGCAATTAGAAGGCTGTCTCCTTGGTATTCAAATCCATAACAGTTCTCAAAAGCTTTTATTGCCCATTCAGTCCATTCTTCTTGCGTTTTTGTATTTTCGTTTACTACACGCAATTTTCTATCCAGTAAGCCAATGCGTCTTACTATTGGAAGAATATAGTCGCTTGTGATTGTGTCATAACGAGATACTAGATAAGGAGCTTCTCCGCAAGTTATTTCTAAACGGCAAGAAAAAACATAGTCTTGCCATGTCTTTTCTTGTGAAAATTCTATTTTATTCTCATTTACAGTCCAAGTATGGTCATTATTTTGGGTATTGAACACGTTATTACGGCCAAACCATTGGGTATCGGCATAATTATTCATCTGGTTGCAAAGCCAGCTTGGAGTGAAGACCTCTGCCTTGGCCCGGGTGCGGTAGAGTTGTTCTTCTTTGCTTTTGCGTGCTCGGGGTTGGAGATTGACTGGGCTGTTGCCATAAAAGGCTTGCATGGTGATTTGGTCCTTCTCTGTAAAGCCATTGTCCTTGTATGCATTTGTTGTCCAAATTATGTTCTGCTCTGTTGTTCTGTCGCACAAAAGGATTGGTAGAACATTCTTTAGCTGCTGCGAGTTGAAATCTATTAGCTGTATATCAAATTTATCCAAGCTGACCATCCTTAGGAATTGTTCCAACTTATTTTGTCACAGTTCATTAAACTGGTTGGAAAAGGTTTTCTTTTTTCTATTTTACTACAAAGAATATTTTTATCCAAATATATCAGAGGTTTTTGTAAAAAGCTTTGTGAAGATTGGTTTTGGATTTGCGAGATAAAAACATTTGCTATAGTCCCGACAATGTCCGTATTTCAGCAGTTTTGCGGTTATTATGACATTTTATGTCTAAAACAAAGCAATTTTTGCAAATTCCGACATTGATTTAAAAAGTTAAGGTGTAAGTTGGAAGTTTTTATCATAAAAAAAGACTGTTGCTCAATCTTTTGATTCTTGTAACAGTCTTTCTGTTTACACGAGATTGGGTTTGAGATTGATGATTATAGTTTCAGACTATTTTCGTCCAGCAGAAAATTCCTCAGTCCAATTGTAATAATTCCGTTTTCATCGCGGCGCACTTTAATATTATCTCCAACAACA
>CAVEGR010000025.1:0-2170 GCA_963615565.1 Phocaeicola massiliensis
GTCCAAGCCTGAACACTGTCAAAAAATGCATCCATATATTTAAGTATATTAACAAAGCATTAAGTTGACAATCATGTACAATAAAGTTAGGTTTAAGGCATGAAAAAAAATAAAGAACTTCCGCAGGTGGAACCTGTCAAAATAAAACCTCTATTTGGAATGAAACCAGGCCTTTGGCTGACTATTGCATATGCTCTTGCAATATTGTTAATTCTCTTCTTGGTAGGAATACTTCCGGACATTATTCACGGCTCAAAAAGAGTTACATTTACAAGCGCAGCCTACAACTCAGCGGTGTATATAGATGGTGAATATGCAGGAGGAACTCCCTTTACTAGAAAGGTCTCTAGCGGGACACATGATGTCCTATATAAAATCAATGACTGTGAAATTGATAGCTTTACTATCAAAGTAGGCCATCCTTTGTTCTTCAACTGGCTCTTTCCAAGAACACAAAAAGTCTCAAGTTCTGCAACTCTTACACAAGAAGCTTTTACTGCTTTATCAAAAGAATTACTTGAAGATGCAAACTCTTACTCAGCAATCCTAGAGTATGATGATGTTCACAGATATGCTCCAATTTTTACCACATATGCAAAAAGTATCAAAAGCTCTGCATATGAAAATCAAACTCAAGCATTTGAAAGTGCACTACTCTTTATAACAACACAAGAGATGTATGAAGATGCAAAACAGGCCATTGAAATTTTAGCATTGAATTTTTCTTTAGATGCTTCAAAACTATTTGAAAGTTCTACTTCTTCAACTATAGGTCAATCACATCAAGAAAATCAGTGTATCACAGCAACATCTACAACTCTTGATGCTGGATCCTTTATAATCAATGGTTTTAACAACCCAGAAATCACATTTTCAAATGGAAATGAAGTAGATTGCACATATCCAGAAGTAAAAGAAGCAGGACAGCAAGTTACAACTGAAAGCTTTAATATCTCCAATATTTGCATAACTGAAAACATGTGGGCTTATTTTGTAAACGAAAATCCAACTTGGAGCATTTCTAACAAAGAAAATCTTATAGTACAAGGACTTGTTGATGATTACTATCTAGATGGTGTAACACTATCAATGACTGTGGCTTCAAACCGTCCAGTAAGAAACATTAGCTGGTATGCGGCCCAAGCCTTCTGTACATGGCTCAGCAGTAAAACCGGCAAAAGCGTAGCACTGCCTACAGAAAACCAATGGATTGCTGCAACACTTACAGATTCAGAGGGTGGATATCAGAAATCTCTTATGCCAAGTATCAGCGAAACTAGCCCAAGTGCAATGTTAGGCGGTCTTTGGGAGTTTACATGTACACCATATGTGCCTCTTTTGCGTTTAATATCGGGCCAAGAAAGTATGGATGCAAGTCAAGTCATCTCCAACCTAGATGCTCAGGTAGATATGGTTGTAAAAGGTGGCTCCTACGTGAACAGTGCAAGCGAGATTGATGCTTACAGTGTGGGTACCGCCTACAGAAGTCTGTGTAGCGACTACATGGGCTTTAGAATTGTATGGAACTAAAAATGGAAAACACAAAAAAAGAAATTAAAATCTTACAAGTCAACAAAAAAGCTTACTTCAACTACTCTGTATTGGAAGACCTAGAGGCTGGAATCTCTCTTGCTGGGACGGAAGTCAAATCCCTCAGAGCAGGCAAATTCTCCTTTGTAGACTCCTATATTAAAATCGATAACGGCGAGCTTTGGCTAATTGGATTTACAATCCAACCCTACGACAAAGGCTCAATCTTTAACCATACTCCAGAGCACAACAGACGTCTTTTAGTTCACAAGCAAGAAATTAAGCGCCTCAAACGTAAAGTAGAAGAAAAAGGACTCACCCTCATTCCAACAAAAGTCTATCTCAAAGGCAACCTTGTAAAAGTTCAAGTCTCCCTATGCAAAGGAAAAGCTCTCCATGACAAGCGCGATGCTATCAAAGAACGCGACCTAGACCGCCAAAGCAAGCGCGAAGCTAAAGAATATAGATTCTAGATTCTAGGTTTTAGGTTTTACATGGGTATAACCCAAATTGTTGTACTTCAATTCTTTATTTTATGATAAAATTACAATATAGAGGCATGATATGAAGAAGATAGACACAGGCAATAGTTCTTTTGAAAAACTTATCACCTACGGTAATCTCTATGTTGATAAAACAA
>CAVEGR010000026.1:0-14815 GCA_963615565.1 Phocaeicola massiliensis
GCAAAAAAGACCCAAAATCGTATACAACAACTCAGTAAGGTAAAAAAGCAACCGCAACACAGCTAAAATACACAATCAGGCTCATTTCAAGCCTTCTCTACCCACACTTCATTGATGGTGTAGGACTTATCAAGGCCCTTGCGCTCAAAACTGGTCTCAGGACGCCACGGCCGTGGAGGAGCAAAGCCTGCGCGTGGGACAAACTTATCATGTGGTGCATTGCTATCACTTAGCGAATCAAAACCAGCACACCCACCCGCATAAGGATTCACCATCCCCGGAGTTGCTTCTAAGACAGAGAGCATTTGGTTTGCATAATCCTCCCAGTCTGTGACGCAGTAGATGTATCCACCCTTCTTGAGCTTTTGTGCAAGCAATGTAGTAAAAGGAAGTTGCACAAGACGTTTTTTGTGATGACGCTTCTTGGGCCATGGGTCTGGAAAGAAGATATGGAAACCTGAAACGCTGTCATCTTCAATCATGTCCTCAAGCACCTGCACAGCATCATAACGCATAATGCGCAAATTGGTCAGATTCTCTTTTGCAATAGTAGCCAACAATTTAGAAAAACCATACAAGAACACTTCAATGCCCAAGTAATTAATATTTGGATTTTCACGTGCAATACGCGCCGTGCTTTCACCCATCCCAAAACCAATCTCAATCACTACTGGGTTATCATTTCCAAAAACACGAGAAAAATCTAATTTTTCAAAAGAATGCGCAATAGCATAGTCATAAAAATAGGTTTTGAGAGCATCAATCTGATACTGCTTAAGTCTTTGCCCACGTAGCACATAGCTCTTAATCTCACGCCATGAATTTTCATCTCTATGCTCCACCATTCTCAACTCTGGAATAAGCTCAAAAACTTCCTCCAAAGCCTTGGCGCTCTCACCTGTCTCTAACTTCTCACTTGCAAGCAAATCATCCCCAACCTGTCCACGCTCAATTGCCTGCAAATCATCCCTCATTTGTCCACTCTCACTTATCTGCATATTCTCACCAATCTGTTCATTCTCAGCCTTCTTCATATTCTCATTTATCCTAATCTCTTCCATCCTCAACCTCCAAGTAAAACCATCCAACACCAAAAAGCACTACGGAACAAGCCTTTGCAGCTTTTCAAGAATAAACAACGCTTTATCCTTTAAAGAAATAGCATTGGTCTTCATATTCATAATATAAGGTCTCTTAGGATCAATACTAACAGCCCCACGAGATGTCCTAATCATCTCAAGAAGCTTATCAATAGAAATAGACGCAATACGAGAGAACTCCACAACAACAGAGCCTTGGCGCTCCTTCATATGATAAATATCCAACGTACGGCATACAATTTTAAGCTCGCAAATATACAGCAAATTTGACACTTCATCAGGGATATTCCCAAATCTATCCTTAAGCTCAGCAGAAAGCCTTTCAAGCTCATTTGATGTCCTAATAGCAGCAATCTTCTTATAAATTTCAAGCTTTATAGTAGGATCTGGGATATAATTGTCTGGAATATAACCACTGTAATCCAACTCCAAAAACACCTCAGTTTCAGGCTTTGAATTAGAATTTTGAAGCTTGGCAATAGCCTCATCTAGTAACCTAATATACATATCAAGACCAACAGCAGACATAAAACCACTCTGCTCCCGGCCAAGAAGATTGCCAGCACCTCTAAGCTCCATATCCTTCATAGCAACCTTAAATCCAGAGCCCAAATCAGTAAATTCAGAGATAGTCTGAAGACGTTTGATAGCCACTTCAGAAAGCACATAATCTGACGGATAAAGCAAGTACGCCCAAGCCTCTTTGTCAGAACGCCCAACACGGCCCTTAAGCTGATACAGCTGAGACACTCCGTACATATCTGCACGGTCAATAATGATAGTATTAACATTTGGAATATCAATTCCGTTCTCAATAATTGTAGTAGAAACAAGAACTTGAATACCCTCATAAACAAAACGTCGCATAGTATCTTCCAAAAAATCTGCACTCATTTGACCATGAGCTGTCTCTATAACAATATCAGGCATACGAGAACGGAGCATGTTAGCAACATCCTCAAGACTTTCAATTCTATTGTGTAAATAAAACACTTGACCATGACGTGAGACTTCAAATCTAATAGCACGCTCAACTTCATCTAAATCATATTTTTCAATAACAGTCTTAATAGGCTTACGAGAAATTGGAGGAGTAGTTAAAAGACTCATGTCCCTAATCTTCAAGAGCGACATGTAAAGCGTTCTAGGAATTGGAGTTGCAGAAAGACTTAGACAATCAATATTAGCCTTCAAATCTTTAATGCGCTCCTTATCTTTAACCCCAAAACGCTGCTCTTCATCAACAACAAGAAGGCCCAAATCCTTAAAGAGAACATTTTTTTGAATGATTTTCTGCGTACCAAAAAGCACATCCAACTGCCCTGCAGCAAGATCTGCCAAAGTTTTCTTTTGCTCTTTTGCAGGCACCATACGGCTTAAAAGGCCAACCTTTAAAGGAAACTCACCAAGACGTTGCTTAAAATTTCTATAATGCTGTTCAGCCAAAATGGTAGTAGGAGCCAAAAATGCTACCTGTTTTCCACTCATAACAGCCTTAAACGCAGCCCTAAATGCAATTTCAGTCTTGCCATAGCCAACATCGCCACAAATAAGCCGGTCCATGGCAGTAGGACTTTCCATATCGTCCTTGATATCTTGAATACACGTCAGCTGGTCTTCCGTCTCATCAAACTCAAACTCAGCCTCAAAACGCAATTGCCAGTCATTATCTTTTGCAAACGGATATCCCTGACTATTTTTACGTCTTGCATAAAGCTGAATTAGGTGTCCAGCAAGATCTTCAGCACTCTTACGGGCCTTAGATTTTTTATTCTCCCAGCCCATGCCACCCAGCTTATCCAGCTTTGGCGCTTCACCCGCGGACCCAATATACCGTTGCACCAAGTTAGCCTGTTCAATGGGCACGTAAAGATTTTCCTTGTCCGCAAACTGAATCTTGATGTAATCTCTATCGCGCACGCGGTCAATCTTGAGAAATCGGCCTATGCCATAATTCACATGGACCACGAAATCGCCCTCATGCAACTCCACAAAGCTATCTAAAACCGATGTCTCTGTATGTTGCAATGTCTTGACAACCTGCTTCTTTCTCCCAAATATCTCGTTTTCACATATAACAATAAATCTCTTGGACCTAATTGCAAATCCGGCAGAAGGAGTGCCTAAATTAAAATGAAGAGACTCAAAATCGCTGAGCATCTGCTCAAGACGGCGCTTTTGAACCTCCGTTGTAGCATAAATTTCAATGTCCCAGTTATCGTCCTCAAGACCCTGCAAGTCATCTTTGAGATAAGTAAAATTGCCAAAATAAGACCTAGGACCCTCAAGATCAAACTTAAAAGCGCTACTGCACTGGCCTGCAATATCCAAAACCGTCATGCTACCGTGCCAAGCTTGAGCAAAAGTTGGAAAGTCAAAGAGAATATCGTCCGGCTTAAGAGCATCTCTGTCTGCTTGGTAGGCCTTTCTGTAGAGCGTTTTAGCTTCAAGCTGCATACTCTTAAAGCTAGTTTCAATACGCTTATCGCCATAGAAAATCATGTAATCAGAAGCCTTAATGAACTCTTTAATTCCACATGGAATTACCTTTTGGCAATCGCTGCTAGCAAGTATTTGAATATCCACGTGCCCAAGCTGTTTTGAAATCTGCTGCGACAGTGGCTCATACTTACAAATACGCTCAATTTTATCCCAATCAAAGTAAATTCTAACAGGCAAATCAGAGCCATAAGGGAAGATATCAAAAACCTCACCACGTACAGTAAACTCACCGGGCATAGTAGTATTTGGTGCCCTATAATAGTTACCTTGGGCCAATTTTTCAGCCAATTGCATGGTATCTAGGCTATCGTTTACCTTTAGCTTAATACTTCCAACATCAACAGCACCCTTACCAGGAAGAGGAGAACAGACAGCTCTAATAGAGGTCACAACAAGAGCTTTATCACAATCTGAGATAGCACCCAAGCACCTGAGTTGTTCATACTCTTTTGCAGTACCTTCCCATTGACTGTAAAGTACTCTACCACTTGCAGGAAGCAAGAAAATTGGAACTCTATGGGAATCAACAAGGCTGTAATTTGAATAAAGTTGACGTGCAATTTCATCTGTAGGGCAAATAATCCAAGTTAGTCCATTGACTTCAGTTGCCATCAAATGGGCACACTGAAACAGCGGAAATCCGTCTAGCCCCTCCACCTGAATATCCGCTTTTTTGTTGGTACTGAATGCCTTGTAGCCTTCACTCTTTTTGATGTACGATTGAAGCGTCTGCATCACTGGCACAATTTACCATTATGAAGAAAGGAGTTCAAGTAAATGCAGGAAACAACATTATCTAAAACCAATACAAAAATCACAAATATCCCCCTAAATCTTAATGAGACCAACACCTTTGGCTTTCCAATTAATAATGACGCATCAAAAGCCTTCAATGAACTTTGCACATGCATTTTACAATGTGGAAGAAAAGCCAGAGAAAACCAAAAGCTAATTCACCGCTCATTTAAAGAAGATGGCTCAATTCTAACAGAAACAGACCTTGCAGTTTCAAATGCACTAATACCAGAAATCAAAAAACTATACCCAAAGTGCAACATAGTAACAGAAGAAATAGATTTACATGAATTTAACAATGACGCTCAATATACCTTCATACTAGATCCCATTGATGGCACAGATGCTTACAGCCAAGGCTTTCCTTCATGGTGCATTGCATTAGGAATTCTAGATCACAACAGAGTTCCATGTGGTGGTGTAATCTTTGCACCCCGCTTTGGAATTGGAACAGAAGAAATGTTCTTCTGTAGTCCTCCATATACTTCAGAAGTCTACCTGAACGGAGAACCTTTCACACCCCCGCAGCACTATGACATCCCTAGGCAAATAACAACCGGTTCAGACATTCTCAACCATGTCAACTTTAACGGTTATAACGGAAAACTCAGAGTATTTGGCAGTGGAATACTCCATATGGCAGCTCCATTTGCATACTCCAATATTGACGGATGCCTTACCACAAAAAGCTTTGCATGGGACGTAGCAGCTCCACATGCACTAGCACTAACATTAGGTATGCAAGTCAGATACATGGATGGCACAGAGGTCATATACAATGATGACTTACTAATTGCAAGAAAACGTTTTACCCAGCCAATCCTAGTTGGCTATAAACCTTGTGTAGAATACATGAAGAACAAATTCAGATTGGTTTGAATTCCCTCAGAAGTTTATTGCAAAACCTCCTACAATAATTTTCCGACGATTGGCGAAATATTTTTCCGACGATTGGCTGGATTTTATTCCGATACTTGGCACACAACCCTTCTCTTCCTTGACAAAAGTCCGTATTTTGTTTACACATGTACAAAAATGGGCGTGTAACTCAGCGGGAGAGTGCCACCTTCACACGGTGGAAGTCGTTGGTTCAAACCCAATCGCGCCTAACGGGATAAGTCTTTATAATATATTGATTTATCCCTTTTATTTTTTCTTGCTTTGAAGGTCAAAAACCCTAAAAGTGAGAAAAAAAGTGAGAAAAAGTTTTTATTTTCGTTTTTTACAGTTTCTCAAAAATTTGTAAAGGAGAGACAAGGAAACATGGAATTGTATTCACTTTCAAAGAGAAACAAGAAAAAAAACTATGTTTGGTATGTTCAATTTAAGAACAATGAAACGGGCAAGTATTCAAATGCAAAGAGCATTGATAGACTTGCCCAGGAACTTGGAGACAACCCGCACCACATCACAAAACGCCCTGAAGCGGAGAGCATCGCGCGCAGGGCAATACAGGCGGGTTTAGACGGAAACACAAAAACAGAAAACCCACTATTTCGTGACTATCTAGAAGGGTTTTGGGATTTTGAAACATCAAAGTACATAAAAACCCAAAACAAGAAAAAAGAAGGTTCAATACATAGGGATTATGCGCGCAACATGGAAAGTAATATAAAAAACCATGTTATTCCGTTCTTGCCTAAAGGGCTAAAGTGTTCAATGGTCAAAATGCGACATATGGAAGTTATACAAGAACATTGTCTTGAAACTTCTAAATGCTTATGGCTTAGTGTTCAAAAGAGTGTTGCAAAACCTATAAAGGAACTACAAAGAAAAGGCATTTTAATTGTTAATCCTTTATCAAACTTGGAAAAGTATTCACAGGATACAAAATCAACTGTTGGAGAACTTACAGAGGAAGAAACAGAGCGCCTACACTGTCAAATGTTCAATGATAGTGAACATGGATATAAAACCATTGAAAAACGGGGTGCAAAAAACGGGCATTTGAAAAAAGTTGAAGTTCAATGTTTTCTTGACAGGCGTATTTATCTTGCTACATCTCTTGGCATAAAAACAGGAATGCGACAAGGTGAAATTCTTGCATTGCGTGAATGTGACATTGTACTTCCTGAAAAGGACATTGAAGAACAATACGCGATAATTCAAATTGAACATTCCTACTCAAAGCGCGACGGGCTCAAAAGTACAAAATCAGATACACCAAGAAAAACTATAATTCCTTTATGGTTAGCAAGTGAACTAATAGAATTTGCACAGACTAACCCAAACAAAAAAGCAAACAAGGAACATTTTATTTTCTATTCAGACATCAACCCTGAAGAGCCCGTTTTTAGTTCATTCTTGTTAAAGTGGTTTTATAGAGAATTGGAGCGCATAGGCATTAACGAGCAGGAACGCAAAGAACGGCATATTGTTTTTCATTCAACGCGACATGGTTATATATCCCAATTAAGAGATATGCAGGTTGAAGAGGAACAAATAAGATTATTAACAGGCCATACCGATATTGCAATGACTAACAGATATGACACAGGAGACAAAACAAAGAGAGTTAAAAACATTGCAGGTAAAATTGGCTCACTTTTTAACAACAACCCAAGAGAACAGGAGGCATAGTATGAACGAGTTTTTGAATGATTTAAGTTTTGATATTGATAAAGCAACTTTCGCATGTGGGCAAATTGGCGCCCTTGTGAATAGTATTCTTGTAGGAGACATTGAAGACACAGACAACACCCTATATCAGATGTACACAATAAAAAGCCTTGTTCGTGGCTTACGGGGTGAACTTGAAAACATCAATGACAGTGTTAGAAATGCTCTTTACGCCCCAATTGATGAAGCCCAAAACATAATGGAGGCTCACAGCAATGAATAAAGGGGTCAAGAAGGCGTTTTTTAATCAAATTGCTATAGGGTTACTTCTTTATCCACAAACGCAGTACAAGGGCAATAAACCGCCTGTAATGCAAAATGCGGAAAAACCTATAATCGGAACAGAAGAAAATAATACAATGCCCGTTGTCAATCAACGGGCTTATTATGATTTACAACTTGCATTATGGTACGAAATAAAGAGCCTTGTTAATGACTATTCAGAGCAAGGGCAAGAGTTTTTCACAGAGCATATACGCCTAGGAACAGACAAAGACGGTAACCCCACGGGGCTTTATTGGTATGAACAGACAAAAGGTAAAGACACCTACACCCCGTTGACGATTAGAAAAGAGAATATGAAGCATTTTAGAGCGCTTACTATTCAACAACTTGAATGTAGAATGTTAGAAGAATATATAAAATTTTCTATAAGTGTAGATGACTTTATTGGCCGTAAATGGATAGATAGCCCACTTACAGACATGGAGCAACAAACATTCAATTCATTCCTGACTTCTATTGAACAGAAACACAACACGCCAAAGCCCTTAAAGAAAAAGGATTTTCCAAAAGGAATACAGGAACTTGAAAAACATAACTTTCTTGAATGGTTACCAAAATCAAACGCGTATACTCTTTCAAAATCCGCCAAAGGAACCCAAAAGGGAGAGTATAAAACGAAGGTAGAAGCCATCTTGAATGAGAAAAAAATAAAAGCTCAATGGGAGCGTTGGAGCAAACAAGGCTATATTGTAAAAAGCAATGGTCAAAAGTATTCAAGGCAAGGGCTTACACGAACATTAGAGACATTTTAATATACACGTTTTGTACACGTTTTATACACGTTTTGTAGCAGTATTTCTATATATTAAAAGAATTTACAAAAGTACTCATTCCTTTATAATTTCTCTTGTAAAAAATAATCTTTTGGAGGAATTGGAATGAAAAAACTTTTAACCTTAGATGAATGCGCAAACATTCTTGGAACAACTAGACAGGGCGTATACATGCGCCTATATCGTGGAGTTTTGCCATATGTAAAACTAGGCAATTCACAAAGAGCCCCTATTAGGATTGAAGAACAAGAATTAGAAAAATATATTAATTCAAATCGCGTTGAAGCCTACAGGGCAAAAGAAATACAGGGGGTGGAGAATGTTTGAACGCGGGTTCTACTCAATTGAAGACGGTCACGCCAATTCTTTACCTATGATAGCCTTATTGACTGAAGGCGGTACAACTTTCTTTGGCTTGTATATGTTAATCTATGAAACAAGCTTGAGTTCAGAAGCTTTTATTTTAGAAAAAAACGTTTATTTGCTTGGACAGGCTAAAGGTAATCTAGCCATAGATGAAATACAAACATTCATTGATGTTTGTATTGAACAATCGTTATTTGAAAGAGAACAAGAACCACCAACAGAAGAAAATCCAGAACCACCCGTATATTTTAGGGTTGTTGAAAGTTCTCAATATCTTTGGTGGTACCGTATGAAAAAGGATAAAAAGAGCAAAGATTGTTCAGAGGCGGGGAAAAAATCCGCAGAAAGTAGAGCAAACAACCAAGACACCACAACCGCAAATAGCTTACAACAAATGTACAAAAACTATAGTGTTCAACAGTAGTTCAACAGCCGTTAACAAGTGTTCAACTTCTGTCAACTAAATAAAAAGAAAAAAAGAAAAACAAAGATAAAGAGTTATAAAAAACCAACAAATTAACAAATTAACAAATTAACAAATTAACAAATTAACAAATTAAGTATGTATAAAAAGAGTACTTAGGAAAAGAAAGAAGATTGTAAAGAGGAAGGAAAAACCTAGAACAATTTGAGGGGTTTTAACATGAAGCAAGACAATGCAACGGTTCACGACAAGGCCACAAAAAGGACAAGAACAAGGAATTTCAAGCAGATAGTACAACATGCTCTTGAAAACGGAACGATTGAAGCATGGGCCACAGCAGGAGCCACAGACAAGGAGATAGCCTACTATCTTGGCATTGGGAAAGATAGCTTTATCAAGGCAAAGAAAACTATACCCGAGTTAGTAGACAAAATCCAACACGCGCGAAGCCCTCTTGTTCCTGAAGCGTTCAATTCTCTTGTTAAACTTGCCCGCGGGTTCACGTATGAAGAAAAGGTTGAAGAGGTCAAAGAAGTTATTGTTGCAGGCAACATTGTACGCCTACACTCATGGACAACTTACACGAAATATCAACCGCCCACAGTGAACGCAATAGCCCGCGTAATAGTGAACTATCAGAAGCAACAGCGCGACGGGGTGCAGGGCGTGCCAGACTTCTATATCACAGAACAACCACAGGACACAACAAACAAGAATGGTAGACTTGAAGAACTAGACAAGGCATTGTATCAATTATTTTTTGGAAAAGAGCCCGAAGGCAATGAAGGAAAGGAAGAACAAGAATAATTCTTTGTATTCCTGACACCCCGTGTACCCTATTTTTAAACTTTGTATGGACACCCCAAACAAAACGGGGTGCCCTTTTTATTTGCAACATTTGCAACATTTTCAAGACAAAAAGAAACATTCAAAACCTATAGTATTGGGTTCATAGAATTTATAAATGTGATTTTGACCTCTTTTTTGATACAAAAAAAGGAACTTCAGGAGCATTTACACCCCCGTTAACGTGGAAAGTTTATACCACAGTGCAGACAAAGAGCCCAAACAATCGACTTCCAACTCATAACACTTTTTTTCTTGGCTAAAAGAGTGAGAAAAAAAGTGAGATAAAAAACCGAGAAAGTGAGATAGAATTAGCAATAATTAGCAACATATAGTATTGCATAATTCATTATGCTAACGTAATATATAGATAGTTATAGAGACGGTATGAAATGAGATAAAAATAGCTTCACACGGTGGAAGTCGTTGGTTCAAACCCAATCGCGCCTAACGGGATAAGTCTTTATAATATATTGATTTATCCCTTTTATTTTTTCTTGCTTTGAAGGTCAAAAACCCTAAAAGTGAGAAAAAAAGTGAGAAAAAGTTTTTATTTTCGTTTTTTACAGTTTCTCAAAAATTTGTAAAGGAGAGACAAGGAAACATGGAATTGTATTCACTTTCAAAGAGAAACAAGAAAAAAAACTATGTTTGGTATGTTCAATTTAAGAACAATGAAACGGGCAAGTATTCAAATGCAAAGAGCATTGATAGACTTGCCCAGGAACTTGGAGACAACCCGCACCACATCACAAAACGCCCTGAAGCGGAGAGCATCGCGCGCAGGGCAATACAGGCGGGTTTAGACGGAAACACAAAAACAGAAAACCCACTATTTCGTGACTATCTAGAAGGGTTTTGGGATTTTGAAACATCAAAGTACATAAAAACCCAAAACAAGAAAAAAGAAGGTTCAATACATAGGGATTATGCGCGCAACATGGAAAGTAATATAAAAAACCATGTTATTCCGTTCTTGCCTAAAGGGCTAAAGTGTTCAATGGTCAAAATGCGACATATGGAAGTTATACAAGAACATTGTCTTGAAACTTCTAAATGCTTATGGCTTAGTGTTCAAAAGAGTGTTGCAAAACCTATAAAGGAACTACAAAGAAAAGGCATTTTAATTGTTAATCCTTTATCAAACTTGGAAAAGTATTCACAGGATACAAAATCAACTGTTGGAGAACTTACAGAGGAAGAAACAGAGCGCCTACACTGTCAAATGTTCAATGATAGTGAACATGGATATAAAACCATTGAAAAACGGGGTGCAAAAAACGGGCATTTGAAAAAAGTTGAAGTTCAATGTTTTCTTGACAGGCGTATTTATCTTGCTACATCTCTTGGCATAAAAACAGGAATGCGACAAGGTGAAATTCTTGCATTGCGTGAATGTGACATTGTACTTCCTGAAAAGGACATTGAAGAACAATACGCGATAATTCAAATTGAACATTCCTACTCAAAGCGCGACGGGCTCAAAAGTACAAAATCAGATACACCAAGAAAAACTATAATTCCTTTATGGTTAGCAAGTGAACTAATAGAATTTGCACAGACTAACCCAAACAAAAAAGCAAACAAGGAACATTTTATTTTCTATTCAGACATCAACCCTGAAGAGCCCGTTTTTAGTTCATTCTTGTTAAAGTGGTTTTATAGAGAATTGGAGCGCATAGGCATTAACGAGCAGGAACGCAAAGAACGGCATATTGTTTTTCATTCAACGCGACATGGTTATATATCCCAATTAAGAGATATGCAGGTTGAAGAGGAACAAATAAGATTATTAACAGGCCATACCGATATTGCAATGACTAACAGATATGACACAGGAGACAAAACAAAGAGAGTTAAAAACATTGCAGGTAAAATTGGCTCACTTTTTAACAACAACCCAAGAGAACAGGAGGCATAGTATGAACGAGTTTTTGAATGATTTAAGTTTTGATATTGATAAAGCAACTTTCGCATGTGGGCAAATTGGCGCCCTTGTGAATAGTATTCTTGTAGGAGACATTGAAGACACAGACAACACCCTATATCAGATGTACACAATAAAAAGCCTTGTTCGTGGCTTACGGGGTGAACTTGAAAACATCAATGACAGTGTTAGAAATGCTCTTTACGCCCCAATTGATGAAGCCCAAAACATAATGGAGGCTCACAGCAATGAATAAAGGGGTCAAGAAGGCGTTTTTTAATCAAATTGCTATAGGGTTACTTCTTTATCCACAAACGCAGTACAAGGGCAATAAACCGCCTGTAATGCAAAATGCGGAAAAACCTATAATCGGAACAGAAGAAAATAATACAATGCCCGTTGTCAATCAACGGGCTTATTATGATTTACAACTTGCATTATGGTACGAAATAAAGAGCCTTGTTAATGACTATTCAGAGCAAGGGCAAGAGTTTTTCACAGAGCATATACGCCTAGGAACAGACAAAGACGGTAACCCCACGGGGCTTTATTGGTATGAACAGACAAAAGGTAAAGACACCTACACCCCGTTGACGATTAGAAAAGAGAATATGAAGCATTTTAGAGCGCTTACTATTCAACAACTTGAATGTAGAATGTTAGAAGAATATATAAAATTTTCTATAAGTGTAGATGACTTTATTGGCCGTAAATGGATAGATAGCCCACTTACAGACATGGAGCAACAAACATTCAATTCATTCCTGACTTCTATTGAACAGAAACACAACACGCCAAAGCCCTTAAAGAAAAAGGATTTTCCAAAAGGAATACAGGAACTTGAAAAACATAACTTTCTTGAATGGTTACCAAAATCAAACGCGTATACTCTTTCAAAATCCGCCAAAGGAACCCAAAAGGGAGAGTATAAAACGAAGGTAGAAGCCATCTTGAATGAGAAAAAAATAAAAGCTCAATGGGAGCGTTGGAGCAAACAAGGCTATATTGTAAAAAGCAATGGTCAAAAGTATTCAAGGCAAGGGCTTACACGAACATTAGAGACATTTTAATATACACGTTTTGTACACGTTTTATACACGTTTTGTAGCAGTATTTCTATATATTAAAAGAATTTACAAAAGTACTCATTCCTTTATAATTTCTCTTGTAAAAAATAATCTTTTGGAGGAATTGGAATGAAAAAACTTTTAACCTTAGATGAATGCGCAAACATTCTTGGAACAACTAGACAGGGCGTATACATGCGCCTATATCGTGGAGTTTTGCCATATGTAAAACTAGGCAATTCACAAAGAGCCCCTATTAGGATTGAAGAACAAGAATTAGAAAAATATATTAATTCAAATCGCGTTGAAGCCTACAGGGCAAAAGAAATACAGGGGGTGGAGAATGTTTGAACGCGGGTTCTACTCAATTGAAGACGGTCACGCCAATTCTTTACCTATGATAGCCTTATTGACTGAAGGCGGTACAACTTTCTTTGGCTTGTATATGTTAATCTATGAAACAAGCTTGAGTTCAGAAGCTTTTATTTTAGAAAAAAACGTTTATTTGCTTGGACAGGCTAAAGGTAATCTAGCCATAGATGAAATACAAACATTCATTGATGTTTGTATTGAACAATCGTTATTTGAAAGAGAACAAGAACCACCAACAGAAGAAAATCCAGAACCACCCGTATATTTTAGGGTTGTTGAAAGTTCTCAATATCTTTGGTGGTACCGTATGAAAAAGGATAAAAAGAGCAAAGATTGTTCAGAGGCGGGGAAAAAATCCGCAGAAAGTAGAGCAAACAACCAAGACACCACAACCGCAAATAGCTTACAACAAATGTACAAAAACTATAGTGTTCAACAGTAGTTCAACAGCCGTTAACAAGTGTTCAACTTCTGTCAACTAAATAAAAAGAAAAAAAGAAAAACAAAGATAAAGAGTTATAAAAAACCAACAAATTAACAAATTAACAAATTAACAAATTAACAAATTAACAAATTAAGTATGTATAAAAAGAGTACTTAGGAAAAGAAAGAAGATTGTAAAGAGGAAGGAAAAACCTAGAACAATTTGAGGGGTTTTAACATGAAGCAAGACAATGCAACGGTTCACGACAAGGCCACAAAAAGGACAAGAACAAGGAATTTCAAGCAGATAGTACAACATGCTCTTGAAAACGGAACGATTGAAGCATGGGCCACAGCAGGAGCCACAGACAAGGAGATAGCCTACTATCTTGGCATTGGGAAAGATAGCTTTATCAAGGCAAAGAAAACTATACCCGAGTTAGTAGACAAAATCCAACACGCGCGAAGCCCTCTTGTTCCTGAAGCGTTCAATTCTCTTGTTAAACTTGCCCGCGGGTTCACGTATGAAGAAAAGGTTGAAGAGGTCAAAGAAGTTATTGTTGCAGGCAACATTGTACGCCTACACTCATGGACAACTTACACGAAATATCAACCGCCCACAGTGAACGCAATAGCCCGCGTAATAGTGAACTATCAGAAGCAACAGCGCGACGGGGTGCAGGGCGTGCCAGACTTCTATATCACAGAACAACCACAGGACACAACAAACAAGAATGGTAGACTTGAAGAACTAGACAAGGCATTGTATCAATTATTTTTTGGAAAAGAGCCCGAAGGCAATGAAGGAAAGGAAGAACAAGAATAATTCTTTGTATTCCTGACACCCCGTGTACCCTATTTTTAAACTTTGTATGGACACCCCAAACAAAACGGGGTGCCCTTTTTATTTGCAACATTTGCAACATTTTCAAGACAAAAAGAAACATTCAAAACCTATAGTATTGGGTTCATAGAATTTATAAATGTGATTTTGACCTCTTTTTTGATACAAAAAAAGGAACTTCAGGAGCATTTACACCCCCGTTAACGTGGAAAGTTTATACCACAGTGCAGACAAAGAGCCCAAACAATCGACTTCCAACTCATAACACTTTTTTTCTTGGCTAAAAGAGTGAGAAAAAAAGTGAGATAAAAAACCGAGAAAGTGAGATAGAATTAGCAATAATTAGCAACATATAGTATTGCATAATTCATTATGCTAACGTAATATATAGATAGTTATAGAGACGGTATGAAATGAGATAAAAATAGCTTCACACGGTGGAAGTCGTTGGTTCAAACCCAATCGCGCCTAA
>CAVEGR010000027.1:0-4552 GCA_963615565.1 Phocaeicola massiliensis
AAATTCTTCTCAAAACAATGGCCCAAAAGGGCAAATCATTTGAAGAAGTTTTAAGCTTAATTGAGCTTTGAGGTATAATTTTGTGAAAAGTTAACACTAAAGCATCAGGGCATAGCTTACTTGTTTTGTATTACTACTATGATAAAGAGTTAACAACCAAGATTGCAGTGGATATGACTTTTAAAACATTAGCTTTTCAAAATAAAACCACACTACCCCTCTTTACGGCATTTGGAGTTAATGAAAAGCTAGGTTGGGAAGACTTTCAAAGTTTTTTAGAAGATAGATGCATTCCAAAAGAAAGAGATGGTCTTCAATACTATTTACAAACCATAGGTGTAACAAACTACAATCCACTTGAGATTATTCGTAAGACTCATGGTAAAATGGCAGAAGACCATTGTCATATAGAGATTATTGAGGAATCCAATGATTAAAGTATTTACTGCAAACAAAATTATTGAGACCTCTTATGTAGGAAATTGGAGCTGTAGGACCAGACAAAGGTGTTGTAGAATCAATTTTGATTCTATTTGAAGGGAAGCTCTTTTTTAGAATCAATTTTGATTCTATTTGAAGGGAAGCTCTTTTTTAGAATCAATTTTTGAGTCTATTTGAAAGGAATGTTCTTTTGGGAATCAATTTTTGGATTTGTAGAACTCTAGAACTTTGGAATGAGCTAAGTTGGCAAGCCTTTTTCCTATTTCAAATACATGCCATCCCCCATTCACGTAAACAGCATAAACAGTTGTAGCTAAAGCCAACTCTATTTTGATGCGTACGTCCTGCTATTTAGCTGAGTCTAGAAAATGTTCCTAACAATCTCTACAAGCAAGCATATCAACACCGGTTCCGGCAATATTCTTGATAACTGAAGTACCCATCTTTACCTGACCGCCATAGCAAGCAGACGCAACATCAATTACAGTTGAAGAGATAGTTTCCATTGCTTTCATCATAGATTCCTTTGGTATTGGGGTTGCACTACGAATAGGAAGAAGTGTTAAAGAACCATTTTTTACTCTAACGGTTGATGTTAAAACTCTCTCAGGATGAATGACTTCTGCTGTAGCATACTTAAGACCTCTAGGGCAACTATAGCCAGTTACATTAACAACCTTCTTTGAACCATCCCCTGAAGCAGAATCCGCAGGAATATTTTCCCATTCTACAGAAATAGAACAGCCCCTAGGACAAATAACACAAGTTACAAATGATGTCTCCATACTCAACTCTCCATAACAAATTTTGCAACAGACTTGCCACATAGGATACTGTCTTTAGTTACATTGTCAGCTAAATCATAAACTTTAAAGACATTACCACAAGCAAAAATCCCAGGAATGCTAGTCATAAACGAGCCCTTATCAACAGGACCTCTTGTTTTTGGATCCATCTCAATTCCAGCACCCCGAGTAAGCTCATTTTCAGGAATAAGGCCAACAGAAAGAAGAATAGTATCACACGCAACATATTCTTCAGTTCCAGGTATTGGGTTAAACTTCTCATCTACTTTGGCAACTGTGACACCTTCAACTCTTTCTTTGCCATGAATGTTAATAGCAGTTGTAGATAAATGAAGAGGAATACCAAAGTCATCCAAACACTGAACAATATTCCTCTTAAGCCCATTTGACTTATTCATCACTTCATAAACTCCAAGGACTTTTGCACCTTCAAGGGTCATTCTACGTGCCATGATAAGACCAATATCTCCACTTCCAAGAATAACAACCTTCTTTCCTGGCATAAAGCCTTCCATATTAACTAGTCTTTGTGCTGTACCTGCAGTATAAACTCCAGCAGGACGTGTACCTGCAATTCTCAACATTCCACGAGTGCGTTCTCTGCAACCCATAGCAAGAATAATTGCCTGAGCTTTAATATCTAAAAGTCCTTCCTTAGAATTCATGGCTCTAATCACTCTATCTGAAGAAATAGACATAACCATAGTATCTGTAAGCGTCTTAATACCAGTCTTTGCAACCATATCAATATAACGCTGAGCATACTCTGGACCAGAAAGCTCTTCACCAAAAACATGAAGTCCAAAACCTGCATGAATACATTGATTTAGAATTCCACCCAAAGACGTATCTCTTTCTATAACAAGAATATCTTTAATGCCTTGATTCCAACATTCGTAGGCAGCACTAAGACCTGCAGGCCCTCCACCAACAATAGCAACCTGAACATTAATCATTGCACGCCTCCACACTTTCAAAGCCTTTCTTCTCAATTGTCATCCAGCTGCCCTTGCCAAACTTGGTCACAGCAGTATAAGGAATATTCAACTCTCGAGAAAGAATCTCCATCACACGAGGCCCGCAGAAGCCACTCTGACAGCGCCCCATACCAGCACGAACTCTACGTTTGACTCCATCCATATCCACTGCACCACAAGGCCTATGAATGCAATCCACAATTTCCCCTTCTGTGACCCATTCACACCTGCAAATCACTCTAGCATAAAGCGGATTGCGCTTAATTACAGCAAGCTTTTCTTCATCACTGAGTTCCATAAAACGCACAACTTCTCTTGTTTTCTTGTAGCTAGATTTTTTCTTTCCAAGAAGTCCTTTTTCTTCCAATTGAGAGGCAACATATTCGCCAATTGCAGGGGCCGCTGTAAGTCCTGGAGAGCAAATCCCAACCACGTTGTAAAGGCCACTTACCTCAGAAAATCCAATCTTGAAGTCATTCACACCCGCCTCATTCTTGTAATCACAAACCGCACGTACACCCGCAAACGAAGTAATGACATCTCTCTCACTCACTTCACATACCGATATCCTTGCTTTTTCAAAAACTTCCTTCTGTCCAAGAACTGTTGTAGTAACATCATCTGGATCTTCTATATCATGAGCAGTAGGACCAACAAGAATATTGCCATCTACAGTAGGCGTCACAAGAATACCTTTTCCACTAGATGTTGGTGGTTGGAAAATAACAGTAGAAGCTAAGTATCCAACATTATTATCAAGCAAAGAATACTCACCTTTTCTAGGAAGAATCTTAAATGAAGAGTCACCAAACATAGATGCAACTGTATCAGCATGAACGCCTGAAGCATTAATAACAGTTGAAATTTCAAGCTCATCATTCAAAATTAGAACATCATTGCCATTACTGTCTTTTTTTCTCTCAACTTTCTTAAGTTCATAACCTCTCAGCAGTGTAACTCCATTTTCAATAGCCAAATCCATTGGAGCAGCAGTAAGTTCAAATGGAGAACACACCCCGGCAGTAGGAGCATAAAGAGAACCAAGACAAGAAGAAAGATGCTTTTCTCTTGCTAAAGTCTCTTCTCTTGAAAGAAGTTGTATATTGGGAACACCGTTTTGGAGGCCTCTTTCATAGAGCTTTTTAATTACATCCAATCCTTCTTCATTAAAAGCAACAACAAGAGAACCAATCTGCCTAAAAGGAATAGAGAGGTCTTTATAAAGAGTTCTAATTAACTCATTACCTCTAACGTTCAACCTAGCCATAAGAGTTCCTGGAATTGGATCAAAACCAGCATGAACAATAGCAGAATTCGCCTTGCTGGTTCCCTCACAAATATCATTCTCTTTTTCTAAGACTACAACTTTACAATCATACTTTGAAAGTTCATAAGCAATCCAAGCCCCGGTAACTCCGGCGCCGATAATAGCAAAATCAAATTTCTTTATTTCCATATGCTAAATTCCAATCGAACTTCTGTATGTTATCTTAAAAACAAAAAAAAGACTAGATTGTATTTTATCTAAAAACGTTTTTACTCTTGAGCAGAATTAAAGTTACTGATTTTTAACATTAAAAGGTTAAGCACTTTGACAATAATCTTTTAGTCTTTATAATAGCCACGGAGAAAACTATGAGTAACGAAAATGGAAAAATTGGATTATTTACTTGTATCACAATAATTATTGGTAGCATGATAGGTAGTGCTATTTTCTCGCTTTCAGGACTAACAATGTACAAAGCAGGCCCTGGAGCCATTATTTCTTGGATTATTGCTGCAGCAATAATGTTAGTTTATGGTCTAATTTGTGCCGAGCTTTCCACAAGATTTCCAAAATCAGGTGGAGTTTATATATTTCCTTCAAAAGCTCTAGGAGATGGAGGAAGAACTAGTGCTCTTTGGGGATGGATTTCCACATGGGGATATATCAATGCAAATATTGTTGCAGTTGCATTTGCTGCAATCTACGTTGCAACCTACCTTGGAGCTGGTTTTAACCTTCCTAGTGGTCTTCAAGTCCCTCTTGCAATTATTTCAATTGTTATTTGCTTGATACTCAATTGCATTAAGTTTTCCGTTGCTGGTAAATTGAACAGCTGTTTAGTAGGAGGTCTTGTTGCCGCCCTTGCAGTTTATGTATTTACTAGTTTCTTTGGCGGAAGTTGGGACCCCAATATGCTCACACCATTCTTCACACAAGGCAGTAATGGTACATTTGGATTTATGGGTGCCGTTCCAACTGCAATGGTAGGTTATGGATCCATTGTAGCAATAGCATTTATGGTATCAGAAGTCAAAAATCCTTCTAAAAACGTTCCAAAAGCT
>CAVEGR010000028.1:0-5904 GCA_963615565.1 Phocaeicola massiliensis
TCAGAGAACTCCCCTCCGGTAAGGGCTTTGCTGATATTGTATTTCTTCCAAAACCCAAATACATAGGAAAATATCCAGCTCTAGTTATTGAACTCAAGTGGAATAAGGATGCCAAGTCTGCCATTGACCAAATAAAAGAGAAGAATTATCCAGAATCTATCAAAAAATACACAAGCAACATCCTGCTTGTAGGTATCAACTATGACAAAAGCACTAAGAAGCATGAGTGCATAATTGAAAAGCTCTAGAAAATAAATTCAGTTTCTAACGTACTTTGCTGATTCTCGTAAATAGGTAAGTATTATTCTTCTCAATGTGTTTGTAGACTCCATTATATATTGCCATATATTTTTTGTGGTTTTCTTCGTTGGGCTCAAAGATATCTTTGTCATGCACCATAGAAGAGACAGCCTCATTGTAGTCCTTAAACTCACCAAGGCACACAAAAGCTGCAAGAGAAGAACCAATTCCAGAAGCTTCATGGGTTTGAATTCTTTTGATGGGAAGACCAAAAATATCGGCACAAATCTGAACTACAGTGTCGCAAACTGATCCGCCTCCGGCAATGTAGAGCTGTTTAATTTGCTGGCCCGATCTTTTCTGCATCCTCAGCATAGCATGATAGAGTTCAAAGTCAATGCCTTCAATGATAGCCCTGTAAATGTGGTATTTGTTGTGATGGTCTGTTAGGCCCATTAGAACACCTTTTGCAAATGGGTTGCCGTTGCCTGGAGCCAAATGTGGAGTAAGAATTAAGCCCTCACTCCCAAGTGGGACGTTGGCAAGGTGCTCGTCCAAGATAGATTCCACCTTAACGCCCCTTCTTTGTGCCTCAGCGGCCTCCCCTTGCGCAAAGTTTTTGATAAACCATGTGACAATCCAGTATCCTCTGTAAAGCTGATACTCACCGTTGTAATAGCCGGGCAAGACAGCTGGATATGAAGGTAAAAATGGCTCTGGCTCAAAATAATGCTGACTGCAAAATTGAATAGTTGATGCGGTTCCAAGAGAAATTGCAGCCTTATCTTCCGTAGTTACTGAAAGACCTAAAGCCTCGCAAGCCTTGTCTGTACCAGTAGATATCAAAGGTAGACCCTTAGGTATACCTGAACGAATACTCGTTTCATCATTTATATGACCTACAACACCTGGAGACGGTACAATGTCAACAAGTTTATCCATTGGAATGTCTGCAAGACAGCGTGAAAGACCTTTTTTCATCCAACATCTGTTTCTATAGTCAAATGGAATATGACCCACCTGGTTGGCAGCTCCATCCTTGAGCTCGCCTGTAAGTTTATAGTTAATATATGAAGGAAGAACAACAAACTTGTATGTTTTCTCCCAAAGTTCTGGCTCATTTTCCATTATCCAGTTGCAAAAACCATCCTTGTAAATCATATGTATGGCTTCTGTCATTCCAATGGAGCCAAAAAGTGCTTTTTTCCAAAGTGGAAGTTGAATCTCGTTTTGAGCCCTTCTTTCGTCTAACCAAACAATTATGTTTCTAAGTGGTTTACAATCCTTGTCTAGAATTAAAACTGTATCTCTAATACATGTAATGGTTACAGCCTTAATTCTATTAAAGTAATTTGATTCAGAAGTTTTGGAAGTCTTATCAAAGGAAGCTTTATCTGCACCTTGGCTTGCAATCTTATCTGCAAGACGTCTTAAAGCAAGACCGGCCTCGCAAAGCTTATCATAATAGAAATCAGGCTCCTGCTCTGCTCTTCCTAGAATATCAGAGTCTAGTTTAATTTTATCGTACCTAAGTTGGTATGAAAGAACAGTCTCTCCCTTCTTATTTACGAGCAGAGCTCTCAAACTTTGTGTGCCTATATCAAATGTCAGGACAAGCGGGTCCATTCGTCTTGTTCTCCCAATATTTATGGAGGTTTTTCAAAAAAACTTTGAATGAGGTTTTTGCAAAACTGTCTTCATGAATCTTGGCTTTGTATCCGGAACTGTATCTTCACAAAGCTCATTTTGCAAAAACCTTGAATATCTTCACTATTATATCATACTTCTAGCACTTTTGGCAGTAGTGCAACAGATTTTGCAATATCTTCATCTGTTGGAATATTGTCACCCATCTCCTTGTCATTGAATTTCTGATATGCTGTCAAATCAAAATAGCCTGTACCGGTCAAACCAAAGAGGATATTTTTAGCCTCCCCGCTTTCTTTACACTTTAGAGCCTCATCTATGGTGCATCTAATTGCATGGCTACTCTCTGGAGCTGGTAAAATTCCTTCAGTTCTTGCAAATAGCTCAGCTGCCTCAAAGACATCGGTCTGATTCACGCTGACTGCTTCCATATAGCCGTCATGGTAAAGCTGGCTGAGAATTGGCGACATCCCATGGAATCTAAGCCCTCCCGCGTGGTTCGCACTTGGGATGAACTGACTACCCAACGTGTACATCTTGGCAAGCGGACATACGCGCCCGGTATCGCAATAATCGTAAGCAAACGTGCCTCGTGTGAATGATGGACAGGAAGCCGGCTCAACCGCAATAATCCTATAATTCCTCTCGCCCCTGAGCTTTTCTCCCATAAATGGTGCAATCAAACCACCCAAATTGCTTCCACCACCTGCGCACCCTATAATCACATCCGGTACCACGTTATATTTATCCAGCGCCTTTTTTGCTTCTAGCCCGATAATAGATTGATGCAGCATTACTTGATTCAACACAGAACCTAGTGCATATCTATACCCTTTGTGGTGCATAACATAGTCAACTGCCTCAGAAATGGCACATCCCAATGACCCCGTTGTGCCCGGGTGTTCCTTATTAATTTTTATTCCTATCTCGGTTGTAAATGATGGTGAAGGTTCAACAATTGCCCCATAAGTGCGCATCACTTCCTTTCTAGCTGGTTTTTGCTCATAGCTTACCTTAACCATAAAAACTCTGCATTCAAGGCCCAAATATGCACAGCTCATTGAAAGAGCAGTGCCCCACTGCCCTGCTCCTGTCTCTGTTGCTAGACCTTTTAATCCCTGCTTTTTTGCATAAAAAGCCTGTGCTATAGCAGAATTCAGCTTATGACTTCCTGACGTATTATTACCTTCAAACTTATAATAAATATGAGCCGGAGTATCTAACGCCTTTTCAAGGCAGTAAGCTCTAACTGTTGGCGATGGTCTATACATTGTATAGAAATCTCTAATCTCAGTTGGAATTTCTACCTCTTTTGTTGTGTCATCCAACTCTTGTTTTACAAGCTCATTACAGAAGATATGACTAAGCGCTTCTTCATCAAGTTTTTTGCCAGTTGCTGGGTCCAGAAGTGGTGCCGGTTTATTTTTCATATCGGCTCTTAGATTATACCAGGCCTTTGGAATCTCACTTTCCTGTAAATAGATTTTGTAAGGTATTTCATGTTGCATATAAGTACTCCTTGTTTGTTAACGTTTAGAAGATGTTCTTGCAAAAACCTCATAAGTAAACGTTTTTGTTTCTATTAATAGTAACATTATAATATTTTCGCGTTTCTTTCAATAGAAACATTGATTTTTTTACAGTTTTATACTAAGACACTTAAATCCTTAAATTCTTGAATCCCGTTCCACTTGCCTTCAAGTGGAAAAATTAGTATTCTTCCTATACCAATGCATTACTAAGGGGGTGTATTGGTTTCGACTGGCGGAAGTCATGCCACCAGCTGCAGGTCAAGCGCCAACTTGTTAAACTAGCAAAAAAAATTAACTGCAAAGAAAGAAGACGAGATCGTCCTCGACGAAGCAGAATTCGCTCTCGCTGCTTGATTGTAGCCAGAACGGACAAGGCGACGGAAGTTTTGCTCAAGACCCTGAACCCTGTAAACACTATTGGGCTTATCTTTGACTGACGGATGTAGGTCATTGAGACATTCACACCCTGGATTGGATAAGAACTGACCAGCTGTCAAATCCAATTGAGACATATCAGCCGGATCTAAACCTGTAGACGCTGATGGGTGGGCCGTTAGGACGGGAGTTCGACTCTCCCCACCTCCACGAAATAAGTCCTTACAGCAAAATGATTTGCTGTAAGGCGTTTGTTAAGTGTCGTCAAATTTGGGTTCAAAATCATTTGTCAAACACCAAAAAACATGGCATACTTGAACTATCTTCAAAGAGGTTTTCCAAAACCTCTAAACAACCGGAGGAAAATACAATGAAGAAATGGGTATGTCCAATTTGTGGGTACGTACATGAGGGAGATGAACCTCCTGTAAGGTGTCCCCAGTGCAAATGTCCAGGAGAAAAGTTTATTGAGCAGAAAGGAGAACTAACTTGGGACTCAGAACATGTTTTAGGTGTTGGAAAACAGTTTGGTGCAGATGTTCCTGAAGAAGTCCAAAAAGAAATTATAGAAGGACTGAGATCCAACTTTGAAGGCGAATGCTGTGAAGTTGGCATGTATCTTGCAATGGCACGCGTTGCACACCGCGAAGGCTACCCAGAAATTGGCCTGTATTGGGAAAAAGCAGGACTTGAGGAAGCCGAACACGCAGCCAAGTTTGCAGAACTTCTTGGTGAGGTTGTCACCAATTCAACCAAGAAAAACCTCCAAATGAGGGTTGAAGCAGAAAACGGAGCCACACACGGAAAAACAGAACTTGCAAAGCTCGCCAAGAAATACAATCTTGACGCCATTCACGACACCGTTCACGAAATGGCCAGAGATGAAGCTCGCCATGGAAAAGCCCTTGCAGGCCTTTTAGCCCGATATTTCAGCAAATAATTCCAGAATCCTTACAAAAAAAGAGGTTGTTTGACTTCAAGCCACACAGCCTCTTTTTTTTTACAAAATCTTTAGAAACAAAGAACACAGTCTTCATTATAATTTTGTAATAGATTATCAGCGGTTAAAAAAGAAAAACCATATGTCTTAGCTGTAGAAAGAAGTATCCTATCAAAAGGATCCTTATGCATAGGCTTTGTAGCATAAGTCAATGTTGAAATATTCAGAATTTCAGAACTTTCTATACTTAAAATGTTATAACCCGCTTTTTTACAACAGTCCAAAACAAGTTTTGGATCAGGCATAACAGAAGGATATAGACTATGCTTTATTTGAATTTCCCAAATAGAAGCAAGGCTTATATAGATTGTATTTTTTTCATTTTCAATAATGTCTTTTCCCTTATGAGACAGCCTAACATCATCAGTCAACGCCCAAAGTAAGATATTTGTATCAAGCAAAATCTTCATTTTTCAGCCCCATCAAATAACGCAGAAACTTCATCATTACAAAAATCTAAATTATTTGGAGCCTTAAATAAGCCATATGCTATTCCAATTCGCTTCTTGTTTTTTGTAATTGAATCATATAGAAATTGATTTATTACATCAGAAAGAGACTCCCCTTTTTTTGAAAAGAAAATAGAAGCCTGCTTCACCAATAATGGGTCTAATTTTAATTCAGACCCATACAGTATAGAAGGCTCTAAAACTTCTTCATTAGTTATTTCATTAACCATTCTCTCATCCGCTGGTTTCATTGCATATTCTGGAATCAGCCACGTTTTTCCAGTTTTTAACGCTCCATAGATTCGTCCTTGAAAACAAAGGAGAGAAACCCTCCTTTGAGAAATTCCCCACTTTTTTGCAATTTCGTTTGTTGATAAGTACTTCATGAAATAATTTTATTCTTTAATCAGAATAAAATCAAGCTTTATTCTTTCATAAGAATATTATCTTTTTAAGTACTGTACCCCATCTTGTGGTGGTTGTACCCAGTAACGTAGTTATTACCCACACTAAGGAACTGTGCCAAAATAATTTGAACATTTCTAGAGAAAATGAGCTTTGTGGAGATTGGTTTTTTGGATTTGCGAGATAAAAAGCACTTTCTGATAACTGAAATAATACTTTGTGTATTATGAAGTTAGAAGAAATGCTCTTTTAGCCG
>CAVEGR010000029.1:0-37550 GCA_963615565.1 Phocaeicola massiliensis
CAAAATTAACTTCTGGAATAATCATAGTATTTGTAAGATTTGACGAACCTTTTGCAAAAGTGTGTAGTTTAACTTGAATATGATTTCCCCATCCAAGAAAACCACTTGTTACGGCAGTAGAAGCATCAATAGTTGCTAATAAGTTATATCCGTTCCCTAGATTTTTTATAAGTTGCTCAGCAAGTTTAGCTGAATCATTTTCGGCAGCTGTTTTATTGATAAGAGAAGCAACTAAATCTCTCTGACTCTTATCCGCAACTACTTTTTGAACGTTGTATATCGTAAGAGCAACAGATGGCACAGAAAGACCAAAACGCCCTCCAGCAATGGCAGCAGGGTTTGTGTAGAGAGAATCAAGTCTACCGGCAACAGCAAGACCACTTTGCCCCATTGCGTTATAGCGGCTCAAAGTTGGCTGGAAAGCAAAATTTTCAATTATATCTGTATAATAAATTGGTTCTTCATAGTTAGAATCATCTGCAAATACAAATGAATAACAAAGCATTATTGAGAGTAAAATAACTAATATCTTTTTCATTAGGCTTATTCTCCCTTTGACAAAGTATCATAAAGCTCGTGAATCTTTTCTGAGATAAACCCTTCCAGTGTAGAGCCTTGAGGTAAAAACATAGAGACAATACTATCTGCTCCAGATTCGTAAACAATTGCAAATACAGTTCTTGCTAGAACAAAAACATCGTTAAAAACATCAAAGTCAACTTCAAGTTCTTCTTTGTTCTCATAAGCTGTTGAAAAAACACTAAAGTCTAACTTTTCAATTGGAGACTTTTGTAGATTTTCACTATTTGCTTGCAGGAATTCTTGATAGAGCTTTTCTATTCCTATTGAGTCATTATTAGCGTATTCTGTTTGATCTTCTTCAAGCTCTTCTTCAACTTGAAATATTCCAGTTCCAATCTCTTCCATTTCTGTTGCTGCAACTGAAAGAAGATAAAATACAAGATCTTCCACATTAAAATCACCTTTGTTTTTTATTCCAGCAATATAAGTGGTCAACGCAGTTCCAAATATATCAGTCGTAGGATTTTCTCCAAGGTTCTTTAATGTATCAGAAATGAAGTCATTGTCAATTGAAGGCAAGAGACCATAAGAGGCAATTTCATAAGAAGTTCTGATTGCTGTCATTTGAAGAATGAATCTATCATATTTTTCCTGATTGAAAACATAAACTCCATTTTCCTTTGTTGAGAACTGAGCAATAAGATTTATGATGCTATTTTGAAGTTGACTAACATATTGCATAGCATCATCTTTTTTTTCTTCTTCAACAGCCTTAGCTTCTTCTTCACTTTGCTCTTTATTTTCAGATTCTTTATTACTGGAAGAAGGAATAAGTGATGTAATATTAAACTCGCCAAGAACATCAATATTGGAAACTTCTGTTGATACCTTAAGAGCATCCAAAGCAGCAAGAGCTGTGTCTACAAGAGAAATCAAGGCATCTTTATCATCTTTATCAACTTCTTTGAGATTTATAACTTGTGTGGACAAAGAATTGATAATAATAACTGTTGCTAAATCTGCCTGTGTAGGTGTGCTTGGGATTTTATTACTGATTGTTTCCAAAGCAAATTTAACATCCTTTGCAACATTTTTGACCTTTTCATTGGAAATATTATCTATTTCTTCATTGTTGAAATTCGTAGTTATAACGTCATTAATACTATCCTTGAGAGCTTTTTGGATTTCTTCAGCTTGATCCTTATCATTTGACAGAGGTGTTGCCATATCTGCCTTTGCCTGACTCAACTTCTGTGTAGACGTTCCAATTTCACTGAGTTGTTGAATAATAGAGCTGGCACTTTCCAAATTAATGACAACATCACCACTTTCATTAGTTTTTACAGAATTAGTAATTGTACTTGATACAACCTGAACATCTTCCATGTTTGGCTTAATACCATAAACGTTATTGCTCATGCCTCCCATGATTTCGCCTAGTTTATCCATACCAGCATCATCACAAGAGACTAGAGCCACTATCAAGAAGATAGCTAATACTCCTAATATGATTTTTTTCTTCATCACATTTTCTCCTAAAAGGTTAGGAACCGTTCCTTAGCAATGTTTGTCTAGCATTATAGACATAATTGTTTTGTCTGTCTGCTCCATTCCTTCACAACTTATTCTTGAAAGATGCACCATACTTTCTAGAGAATCACTACCTACAATTCCACATTCAGAACCTGGAGCAAATCCCTTGAGGGCAAGTTTTACACTTAATGCAGCTGCTTGAAGGCAAGAATAAATCTTTAAAGCACATGTATTCTTTGCTCCATCACAGATAATGCCAGTTAGATTTCCAACCATGGTATTCACAGCCCTATCCATTGTCTTTCTATCTCCACCTAAGAGATAAACATAAGCACATGCTGTTCCAATTGAAGCTGTAAATGCACCACAAAGAGCAGAAAGTCTATTCTTTCTTGCTGTTAGTGCAAGTCCTACTAACTGGCTAACACAAACAGCTCTTATAAACTTGTCTTCTGGTGTATTTAAGTACTTAGCTACAATGTACACAGGAACTGTAACCGTTAAACCCTGGTTTCCACTTCCACTGTTAATGACAACTGGCATAGAGCATCCACTCATTCTTGCGTCACTTCCAGCAGATGCATAACTTGCAGCAATATCAAAAGCTTCAGAAAGAGAACGGGGGCAACTGTTTTTTTTAAGCTCCGTTAATGCTAATGTAGTCTTTCCAACTTGTAGCCCATATTCGCCATTAATAGCCTGTCTTGCAATATTCATATTAATTTCAATGGCTTCTTTGATAAATGGAACATCATTAATATTAACTTCATTTGCAAAAGCAATAATATCATCAAGCTTTAATGTCTTTAAAAACTCTTTGTCTGTATTCTTTGTTTCTGCGTTTTTCAAGCTTCCTTCCGGTTCAAATGGAAGATCTATAATCACGGTTTTGTCTTTTTCTAAATGCGAGAATCTATCATGTTCACCAGAAATTGTTGCAATTGCTTCATGTTCTTTGCCTTGAACTTTAACACTTACATAAAGAGGTGGAACTTTATCAACAAGAACTAATGTTGCATTTATTTTGCTGGCTTTTTCTTTTTGTTCTTCCGTAATCTCAGAGAGAATACTTAGGCTCTTTTTTGTATCTCCACCACATATTCCTAATGCAACTGCAGCAAGAATTCCTTTAAGGCTACAATTAGGAAGGCCTACACCCATAGCATTTTTTACCATGTCTCTAGAAGCGTAAACTGTAGCTGTCTCAACTTCTTCTCCAAGCAATTCACGTGCTTTGGCTCCAGAAAGAGCACTGGCTGCCGGCTCTGTACAGCCCATTGCTGGGACCATTTCCTTCTTAAGTAGTTGTACTAATTCTTCTCGCTTGGAGTTTTCCATATATTCCTTCTTTAGAGGTTTTTGCAAAAAACCTCTTTAACATTAAAACGGCAGGATTTTGAGTCCTGCCGTTTTAGTTTTTGATTTGTTAACAATTATTTGTCGTATCCAAGATTAAATCTGATAGTAAAGGAATCAACTGGTTTATCACCAATTTCAGTACCAAATTCCTGCCATCCATATGTTGCTTCCACTCTCATGCCAAGAAGACCAAAGCCTGCACCAACAGATGCATAACCACGGTTGATTCCTGCTCTGAGGTTAAATATGAGAACAGAAACTTCTATGCCAGCATTCAAGTGCAAAAGAAGATCAGATGCTCTGAATGTTTCAGAACCAAAGTTCTTAATCATGCCAACCATGTCAACCAAGTCAGCAGTAATGGTAGGATGGAAAATAATATTTGGAGCAAATGCAAAACCAAAGTTAAGAGTCCAAGGTGTTGAGATTTCAAAATCTTCAGAAGTTTTGCTCTCTATTTCTCCTTCTGGTACTTCAATAACTTCTTTTTCAGCAAGAGTGTTAACCATTTGACCAAATCCTGCATAACTCTTCATTTTATATACGCCGTTAAGGTTGTTAGCTGTTACACTAAAACGAATAGAATCATTTATGAGAGAAAGAGTTACTCCTGCATCAAAAGGAATTGCATATCCACCCATGACAGGTGTATCCCAAATCAATTGCTTTACAACCTTTTCTTCGTCTGTATCTTCTTGTAAGAAACTTGTCATCATTGAAGCTGAGATTTCATTAAAATATGCTTTATAAACAAAGTGTCCAGAAACACCAACTTGAAGCTTTAGAGCATTGGTTTTGATAATATTTATACCAAATGCTAATGTTTGAGCAGCGTTGAGCTCTGGAATAATCTTAACGTTTGTTACATTAGCTGAGCCATTTGCATATGAATGAAGCTTTACTTGCAAATTGGTTCCAAATCCAATAGGGCCAAGCGCCATCCCGGTCCCGGCATCAATTGTAGCAAGTGTTCCATAGCCTTGTCCCAAATTCTTAATTAGCGTTTCTGCTAACGCCAATGCATCTCCGTCTTGAGCTTTGCCATCAATTCCTATAACACGATTAAATGTTTCCATTGTATCCTGGTTTGATACAAATTTCTGAAGATTGTACATAGTAACAGAGAATGTTGGAATTGAAAGGCCAAATCTCATTTGTGCAAGCGCTGCTGGGTTTGTGAAGAAAGAATCAAGTCTTCCAGCTGCAGCAAGTCCACTCTGTCCCATTGCATTATATCTTGAGAGCGTTGGTTGATATGCAAAATCTATATTGTAATCCTCATCATATCTAGCAGGAGCAACTGTTTCTTCTGCAAAGAGTAATGAAAAACATGTAACTAATAAAAGAAGTGTTAAGAATATTTTTTTCATCTGGTTTTCTCCTATTTGTTATTTAATTCGTTTTTGAGATCCTCTAATGCATTATAAAGAGCCTCTGCATAAGTCTCCGCTTTTGCACTCTCAAGAACTTTAAATGTGGCTAGCATATCTTTTAAATTAAAACCAGCATCCAAAAAGATAACAAGGTCTGTATTAAGAGCTGTTTTTACTTTACTTACCAGTGGAGCAAGAGCCGCATCTGAATTTAAGTCTTCCTTATTGAAATTTTTCAAAGCATCTTCAACTTCTTTCCATTTGGTTTTATATTCTTCCTCACTATGTTCGCCATTAAAATACCAAGCATAATGCTCAAGAATGCTCTTAACAGCATCTTTATTACCTTCTGTTCCATAGGTTTGATAGAAGTTGTCACCTTCTGTAAGAACAAAGGCTATTGTATAAAGAACAGCATCATTAGTGGAGAACTTGTTCGTTGCTTTGATTGATTTCCCAAGAAGAGCATCAACAAATACAAACTCTTTTGCACCGTCTTGTTCTACTTCAACAGTTGAAGAATCATATGTTGGTGTAGCTAGCCATGCAGTCATTTCATAAGCTGTTTTTATAGCTCTTAACTGGAACATAAATCTGTTATATTTTTCACCGCTGAAAGAACCATCATTCTCTGTTACCATTTTGATAACACTTTTAAAAACATCTTCTAGAAAATCTTCATATTGAGAAAAATCATCTTTTGTAGATCCATCATCTGAAGAGCTTTCTTCATTAGTGTCATCTTCTGATGAGGTTTCAATATCTCTAGAAGTACTATTTTCTGGAGTATTCTTTGATGTAGCACTCTTGAAAAGTGAAGTGAAATTCAAATCCTGAAGAATATCAATATTGGCAGCTGTTGTTGTAACTTTAAGAGCATCAAGAGCAGCAAAGGCTTTGTCTGCCTGTTCAAGAACCAAATTTGTTTTTTCTTCATCTGTCATTCCTGAGTCAGAGTCAGTCAATTTACTTGCCAAATCAGATACAGCCGTAGCCAAGTCACTTACAATAGAGACTGTAGCAAGGTCTGCTTTTGTAGGGTTTTCAGAAATTCCACTCTTTATGTTATCAAGTGCATTTGTCACTGCTTGATATGCTTCTTTGACTCCATCATTGTCTAGTTTGTCTAAGGTGTCGTCTTTAACTGTTGCACTCTTGATAACCTCATCCATCTTGTTCTGTAAAGCTGTTTGTATTGCTTTCTTTTCTTCAGCTGTAGCAGTTGCAGAAGCAAGAGGTTCATCAAGTTTCTTTTGAAGTTCTTCTGTTTTTTGAGGAGAGTTTTTTATACTAGCAACGCTTGCAACAAGATCTTCTGTTTTAACAAGTTCAACTTTAGTCACAACTGTAGTGGTACCATCTTCGTTTTCAACGGTTTCATAATCACCAACTGCGCTATCAAACTTTTCAGCTGTCTCGTCAACATCCTTCATGTTAGCTTTTATGCCATAAATATTATTGCCCATATTTCCCATGAGTTCGCCAAGTTGGGCATATTGATCCATGGAACAAGAGACCATGGCAAGGCATGCAAGGCAAACTAAGATTCCCAATAGAACTTTTTTCATCACCTTCCTCCTATAAAAGAAAGAAAATATACTTTTCCTTTTATTGATTATTGCACATTAAGTGCATCACTGTAAACAAAACAATTAAATTTTAGAAAGGTAACACAAGCTCCGATATCGGAATAAAGCAAATTCCAAGAAGAAGTGCAATGATGGTCATGTTTCTGGAGCCGTTTTTTCGTGCAGCTGGCCATAACTCGTCAAAAGAGATGAAGATTAGTATGCCAGAAACCAATGCCATGCAAGCATTTAGACCATTTTGAGCGGAGTTTCCAGTCAAGACTAGAAGGCCAAGTATTGCACCAAGGGGCTGGGAAAGGCCAACTAGTACCGCATTGAGAATTGCTTTGCCTCGGCTCTCACCAGCAGACAAGAGGGAGACGCACAACGTGGCCCCAATTGGCACGTTATGAATTGCAATACCAAGGGCCATACTAAGTCCTAATCTCAAGTCCGATTCCACTGCAACTCCTGTTGCAATGCCCTCTATAACGTTATGCAAAATCAAAGCTATGACCATTCCATGAGAGATTGTATGGCTGTGGGAGCACTCACACTCATTGATGTAATGGCCCGGTTCTTCCTCTTTTTCATGATGATGTGGAAAAAGCAAATCTAAAGCTAATGATAAAAAGGCTCCAGCTATCATGAGAACCAGTGATAGTGGTGTACCAATGCCCTCAAATGAAGTTGGAAGCATCTCCCCAAGGGAAATCATAAGCATAATGCCTGCAGCAAAGGCTAATGAAAAAGACTGAAAGGATTTTCCTTTGACTTTACTTGCTAATATGGCTCCAAGTGTTGTAGAAAGACCAGCTACAAGGGTTACTAAAAAGGCTGTCATTTTGTACCTCGTGAAATCTTGTTTGATATGTATTATTCAGTTTCGCTTGTTAGCCGTTTTTTGAAAACTAAGAACAAAACAAATGCAATTGCTGGGAAGATGGAATAGCTTGCAAACAAAGTTGGATAACCAAAAGCATCAATTATAAAGCCTGCTCCAAGGGTTCCTAACATCTCTGGCAAGTTGGTTGCAATGGCCCAATAGAAGCTCATTGCCAAAGAATAATGCTCTTTGTTCACATTCTGGGCTATGAATTTGGTAGCTCCAATATGTAAAGCTCCAAATGTAAAAGAGTGAAGTAAGGAAGCAAAAACACATGCAATGGTAGTTGGGAAGAATCTATAAATGAGAAGTCTTATAGTTAATGCTAATGCAGACAATGTCATTAATGTGTAAGAGTTGATTTTTCCTTTTTGGAGAAGTTTTCCACCAACTATTAGCAGTATAAATTCTGAAGCAGAACCCAGTGCAACAACAAGAGAAAATTTACTTCCAAGATTGAGATATTCTGTAAAATAAGAAGAAAGAGTTTTATCTATAACAGAATGTGCAATTCTTGATATAAAAATAATACCCATTGCAATGTAGAACTTAGAATTAAACCAACTAAACGAAAATTTTTTTCTTAAATCTTGTGTTGTGGTTTTACTTTGATTTTTTTCTTGAGGAGATAGTATAGCTACAATTGAGAAAAACAAAATTGCAAGGCCAATTACAGTAGATATAGATTTGTTGTTAGTCCCATCTGGAATACCTGTAAGTCCAAAGAAAACTAGACTGGCTACGTAACCCAAAGTTCCCATTGCTCTAGCTATGCCGTATTTAGAAGCGTCTCCATTTAGCATTCTATTTTGATACCCATCATTCATTGGATTGAGGGTCCAAAAACATGCTGAAGCTATAAAAAAACTCACAAAAGTAATAAATAGGCTATTATTCAGTGCTGCTACAATAAAACCTAGAGCACCAACGGCCATTGTCAAAAACAACAATTTGGTCTTTTTGGTTTTGTCTGCTATCATGCAAAAAAATACAGGAAAAAAGATTGATGCAGCTTCGCCTACGGCATAAATTACACCTACAAGAGAATAGGAATAACCTTTATTTCTCAAGAAAATTTGAGTATAAGGGTCAATTGCGCTAACTGCAGATTGCAAAAAGAAATTTAATAAAATCAAACGAAAAAACATGGGCTAATTATCGTGATTTCTTCTTTTATAAACAAGAGTTTTGACCTTAGTTTTGGCCGTAGTTGTGATCTTTGGTTAAAAAATTGGGAGCTGTAACGTTAACTACAGCTCCCAAACTCCTTTTGTATGTACCTTCCTTTAGCGGATAGCTAATTCAGTATCAATATCAAAGAATTTTGCTTTCTCCATGTTTGGAACAAGAGAAATCTTTTCGTCAACCTTGACCGTTACAGAAGGTTCAATCTTACCTGTAATTTGGTTCTTAGAAGTTGAAACAAAGACGTGAGTTTCTGAACCAAGAGGCTCAACAACGGAGATTGTTCCGTTAATTGTTGCATCTGCAACAGCTTCTTTTGAATATGAAACATCTTCAGGTCTAATTCCAAATGTAACTTTCTTACCTGCATATGCTTTTAGAAGCTTTGCCTGAGCGGGAGTAACCTTAAGGCGGAAATCACCTTCATTGATATAGACATCATCTCCCTGTGCTTCAACATTACAAACCATGAAGTTCATTGGAGGAGATCCAATGAAGCCAGCAACAAACTTATTGTCTGGATTGTTGTACAGCTCAAGTGGACCACCAATCTGCTGAATAACACCAAGTTTCATAACAACAATCTTGTCTGCCATGGTCAAAGCTTCAACCTGGTCATGTGTAACATAAATCATTGTTGCCTGAAGCCTGTTATGCAAACCGGAAATCTCTGCTCTCATTTGAACACGAAGTTTAGCATCAAGGTTTGAAAGTGGTTCATCAAATAGGAAGACTTTTGGCTTTCTAACAATTGCACGTCCTACAGCAACACGCTGTCTTTGTCCACCAGAAAGAGCCTTTGGCTTTCTGTCAAGCAATTCCTCAATGTCAAGGATTTTTGCTGCTTCACGAACACGGGCATCAATTTCTTCTTTAGGGAACTTACGGATCTTAAGTCCAAATGCCATGTTGTCATAGACGGTCATGTGTGGGTACAAAGCATAGTTCTGGAAGACCATTGCTATGTCTCTGTCTTTTGGTGGAACGTCATTTACAAGCTTTCCATCAATGTAAAGTTCTCCACTGGAAATATCTTCCAGTCCAGCGACCATACGAAGTGTAGTTGACTTACCGCAGCCAGAAGGGCCTACGAGCACAACAAACTCTTTGTCTTTGATCTCAATATTGACATCATTGACAGCCTTTACGCCTCCATCGTAGATCTTGCAGATGTTTTTCAGTAATACTTCTGCCATTGAAACCTCCAAGGTTTTATCTTATCTTTGAAATCATACAACAGGTTTTACCAGCTGTAAACAAGATTTTATTGGGGTTTTTGCAAAAACCTCTATTCTTCTTCCTTGGATTCCTTTGCATATGAGAGAGCTCTCATTGCATTATCAAACTTTTGGAATTTTCCATTTTTAAGGTGAACTACAACTCTTGTGCCTTGATTGCCACTAACCTTCACAACGTATTCAGTTGCCTCAAGTTTGGTCTTAAAATATTTAATGACCTTTTCACTTCCTTGGCGCTTTACACCCCATCCTTTTCCCTGAACCCAAAGAAGTTCATGAACATCTTTTGGCTCTTTCTTTTCGCTAGTTTCTACAACTTGATCTTTTGCGGTTGCCATAAGTTAAATCCTCCAAATAGTATCCTAGCATACAAAAAAAGGGACTGCAACTAAAGTTACAATCCCTTGATGTTAATTAACTGTTTTAATAGCAGATTAATTATCTACCAAACTGACAGTCGTTGTTTCCAGACTCAGTAATCCACATCTCAAGCATGTTGATTGGGTCGTTGAAGTCAGCAATCCAACCTTCACGTGCGAAGTCGAAGTTACCATTCTTTCTCTCCTGGAGGAAGACGTTCCAGTCTTGCTGCTGAATCTTAAGATCAATGCCAATTGCCGCAAGGTCCTGTTGAATTGATTCTGCAACTGCAACGTGTCCTGATGTTGGGTTGGTAAGATATGTGAGGCTAATTGGAGTCTCTGAAGAGAGCTTACCATCAACAAACTTGTAACCTGCTGCTTCAAGAAGAGCAATTGCCTTAGCTGTTGTACCAGCTGGGTCATTGTTAATTCCATATGCATCATAGTAACCGTCTTCTGCACTTGCCTTGAAGATACCGCCGTTGCCATCTGCCATTCCAAGTGGAATGAAGGAGTTAGCTGCAACCTGTCCTGTCTGACCAATTGTCTCACAAATGTAGTCACGGTCAATAAGGATGGAGAATGCTTCTCTTACACACGCTGCCTGAGCAGCTGTCATTCCATCAAAGAGGGAACTCTTGCAGTTGAATGCTACATAGTAAGTTCCAAGTTCATCAACAATGTGGAATTCTGAATTGCCAGAAGAAAGAAGATCTGCAATTGCATCTGTTGGTACAGAGTCAGCAAGATCAAGGTCTCCTGCATTGTATGCAGCATAGATTGCGTTATCGTCTGCTGAAAGCATGAACTCAATCTTGTTAATGGTTACGCTGTCTGCATCATACCAGTACGGGTTCTTCTCGTATGTCATGGAAACATCATGGTTCCAACCTGTGCAAACAAATGGTCCGTTTGATACGAATCCAGCTTCCTGACACCAGCCGCCCGGGCTTGTCTGCCAATCTGAATAAGACTCAACTGCAGACTGCTTGACTGGGAAGAATGTTGGGAATGCCATAAGGTCTTCCATGTAAGCACATGGAGCAGAAAGGGTGAAGACCAATGTAACATCATCAACTGCTACAACGTTAACACCCTCTTCTGTGTCATAGCCATCAAAACCACTGAACATATATGCATAGTCTGCACCAGTTTCAGCAGAAGATGCACGCTTCCAAGAGTAGACAAAGTCAGATGCTGTAAGATCTGAACCGTCTGACCACTTAAGACCGCTCTTAAGAGTTACTGTGTAAACAAGGCCATCATCTGATAATGTATAACCTGTTGCACAAGCTGGAGCTGTCTTTCCAGTTGAATCATAAGTGTAAAGTCCTGAGAAGGATGCTGCTGCAAGACATGCACCATCAACTGTGCTGTTCAATGCTGGGTCAAGGTAATCTGGCTCAGAAGCGAGACATACACGAAGTGTGTCTGAACCATTTGAAAGCTTTGTATACTGAAAGAACTTTGTTGCAAATGGGTTGCTGTAAACGCCAGAGACATAGCTCTTGAGCATATAAACGTCATTGTAGTAGTAAAGTGGAATGACGCAGTAAGTGGACATAAGAATGTCTTCAGCTTCATGCATCATCTCAGCTCTCTTAGCAGAGTCTGTTTCAGACTTAATTGCTGCAATGAGGTCGTCATAGGTGCTCCACTCTGTAAGTGGGTCTACATAATCTGCTCCAACATGTTCCTCTGGGTCAATGACCAATGTTGAAGTTGATGATGATGTTGCTTTTTGTGCTTCTGCAGCACCACTACAGAAAGCATAGGAGCAAATCACTATCAGTACTAGAAAAATAGATAGAGCTTTTTTCATTGTGTTTCTCCTTAAATTTTAATTTTCGATAGGTTTATAGTTTTCGCAAAAAAAACGCAATAGTTTTTTTGTAATTTTTGCAAAAATATTCGCTTTTTATTCATAATTGGTGCATATTACAACAAACAATGTTATGCATCTATATTCACATTTACATTCGTTTTACATTACATGGCAAGCAACTTGGTGTCCCGGGGCTCTGTCTGTCAATTCTGGCATACTTTGAGCGCATTTTTCACAAGAATATCTACATCTTGTTCTAAATGGACAACCCTGAGGCATGTTAAGAGGACTTGGAACATCTCCTTCAAGGACAATACGCTGACGACTGCGAGCAATATCGGGATCAGGGATAGGCACGGCAGAGATTAAGGATTGCGTGTATGGATGTAGGGGGTGATTGTTGATTTCGTCCGCGTCCGCAATTTCCACAATTTTGCCTAAGTACATTACTGCAATGCGTTTGGAGATGTGGTGGACAACTAAGAGATCGTGAGCAATGAAGAGATAGGCAACACCAAGTTTGGCCTGCAAGTCCTCAAACATGTTTACAACTTGGGCCTGAATTGAGACATCTAGTGCAGAGACAGGCTCGTCACAGACAATGAATTTTGGATTTACTGCCAACGCACGAGCAATTCCAATTCTCTGGCGCTGACCACCAGAGAATTCGTGAGCATATCTTCTTGCGTGTTCAGAGTTAAGACCAACATAGTCCATCAATTGCAAAATTCTCTCTCTTCGTTCAGCTCTGTTGGAGTATAGTCCATGGACATCCAAGGGTTCGCCAATGATGTCCTCAACCGTCATTCTAGGATCCAGAGATGAATAAGGATCTTGGAATACCATTTGCATATTCTTTCTCATTTGAGGGAGATTTCTCTTAGTTACAAGCTCTCCATTAAAGAGAATTTCGCCGGCAGTTGGCTCATAAAGATGAAGCAAAGAGCGTCCTACTGTTGTCTTTCCACAGCCTGATTCGCCAACAAGACCTAAAGTTTCACCTTTATCTATTGAAAATGAGACATCGTCTACGGCTTTGAGGTACTGCTTGCTAAAAAGGCCTGTATGAACTTCAAAATACTGTTTGAGGTGCTTGACTTCAACCAATGGGACGTTTTTTTCTGCTTGTTGAATTTCTGCTTTTCTCTCTAGCTCGCTCATACTGCACCTCCATCAATCATTTCTTTTATATTCAGCCAACAGGAAGCCTTGTGGTCTTCATTAATCCAAATTTCTTCTGGCATCTGATCAAGGCAAATCTTCATGCATTGATCACAGCGCGCACAGAAGGAACAGCCTTTTGGCAGATTGAGAATGTTAATTGGAGTTCCAGGAATTGGAACAAGACGTTCTTTCATGTTGTTTACATTTGGAATTGAGCGTAATAACCCCTTTGTATATTCATGCTTTGGATTGTAGAAAATCTCACGCCCTGTTCCTCTTTCGCAAACTCTTCCACCATACATGACAATAATGTTGTCACAAAGCTCAGCAATAACACCAAGATCATGAGTTACAAGAATGACAGCCATGCCAAGTTTTTTCTGGAGATCTTGAATCAGCTCAAGAATTTGCGCTTGAATTGTCACATCCAAAGCCGTTGTAGGTTCATCTGCAATGAGGAGATCTGGCTCACAAGCTAAGGCCATTGCAATCATGACTCTTTGGCGCATTCCACCAGAAAGCTCGTGTGGATATTGCTTCAAGCGTTTCTCTGGCTCGTTAATTCCTACAAGCTGGAGAAGTTCAATTGCACGTGCGGTGGCCTCTTTCCCTTTTTTGTTTGTGTGAAGTTTAATAGCTTCTTTGATTTGGTTGCCAATTGTAAATACAGGATTGAGGCTCGTCATTGGGTCCTGGAAGATAATTGAACAGCACTTTCCACGGAAATGACAGAGCTTTCTTTCATTCCATTTTGTGATATCTTCACCCTTATAAAGAATGCTCCCACCTGTAATTTTTCCTGTATCTGCAAGAATTTGCATAATTGAGTAGGCAGTAACACTCTTACCTGAGCCCGATTCTCCTACTATGCCCAAAATCTCGCCTTCATCTAGGTTAAACGATATTCCATTAACGGCATGAACCTCGCCTGAGTCTGTAAAGAATGAAGTATGGAGGTCATTTACGCTAATAAGATGTTGTTTTTCATTCTGTGTTGACATTTTCATTCCTCCTACTTCTTCAGTTTTGGGTCAAACGCATCTCTAAGTCCATCTCCCAAAAGATTTAAACTCAAGACAATAAGGCAAATCATCATTGCAGGAAACACCAGTTTATATGGATAATTCTGAAGTCCACCACGGGCAGAATTGGCTAGCGATCCCAAGGATGGCATTGGTGCTTGAACTCCAAGTCCGATAAAGCTCAAATAGCTTTCAGTAAAAATTGCCGACGGAATCTGCAACGCTGTAGAAATAATAATCACGGACAAACAGTTTGGTAGCATGTGTTTTTTGATTATCATCTTGGTTGGTGTACCTATAGATTTAGAAGCCAAGATATATTCATTCTCTTTTATAGAAAGAATTTGCCCTCTAATAAGTCTTGCCATACCAACCCAATAAAGCAATGCAAACACTATAAAGAGCGATATCATATTCGTGCCCAGCGAGCTCAAAAATGATCCACTTTTTAGCTTCAGCACGCTCTGCAACACAACACTGAGCAAGATAACTATAAGCGTATCTGGCAACGAATAAATAACATCAACAATTCGCATCATGATAAGGTCAACCTTACCACCAAGATATCCGGACACACTTCCATATATCATCCCAATCACTAGAACGATAATTGAAGCAAAGAATCCAACAAACAAAGAAACCCTTGTTCCGTATATAACTCTTATAAAGTAGTCTCTACACTGCTCATCTGTTCCAAAGATGTGAGGAAAGCGTGATCCACCAGCTTCTATATATTGTTGTTCCAACTTACTATAAGTAAAAGGAGCAAGGTTTTTAGCACCTTTATCTCTAACTCCATTGACAGAAAGAATTTCATCGTACCCATAAGGAACAATCAACGGAGCAAAAATAATTAATATAAGAATAAGAGCTAAAATAATTAGACTACCAACTGCAAGAGGATTCTTTAGAAGTTTTCTGACTCCATCTTTGAAAAAAGAGGTGCTTTCGCTCATTACATCTTGTTGCCTTTTTTCTTCTTCTGTTGCCTTTTCAAACATAGAAGGGCTGAATTTTGACAAATCTAATTGTAGACTAAATGGTTTTTTCTTTGGTAATGATTTTGATGTTACGTCTGCCATACTGCCCTCCTTACTCGTATTTAATTCTTGGATCAACAAGTTTATACAGCAAATCACATATGACATTTGCAACAACCATGAGGGTTGCAAGGAATATCGTTGTAGCCATAATTAATGTGTAATCTCTGTTATTAATTGCACTTACAAACTTTGTGCCAATTCCACCAACAGTGAAGACTGTTTCAACTACCATGGACCCGGTGATGATATAGGCAATCTGTGGCCCTGCGTAGGTTATAATTGGGATGAGGGAATTTCTAAGTGCATGCTTGAAGATAATTCTTCTTCTTGCAACACCTTTAGAGCGTGCTGTTCTAATATAGTCCTGGCTAAGAGCATCTAGCATACTTGTCTTTGCAAGACGAGTTGTGTATGCCATTGGATATGCAGAAAGTGCAATTACAGGAAGAAGATAGTGTGTTTCTGTAGCGCTCCAAACAGGAACCCAACCAAGTTTGATAGAAAATACTAACAAAAGTAACGTTGCAAGCACAAAACTAGGTACTGCTGTGAATAATGTTGAGCAGAAAACAATGACCCTATCTGGCCATTTGTTTCTCATGATAGCTGCAATGCTTCCCAAGATAGTGCCAAAAATCAACGCAATTGTAATGGCCATGAGACCTAATTTTGCCGATGTTGGAAACGATTCTGCAAATATTGCCGATATCTCTCTTCCGTTCTTGAGTGATACGCCAAAATCTCCTTTTAAGAGATTTTTCATATAGTTAATAAATTGTGTCCAAAGAGGCTGGTCTAAACCATATCTAGCATTTAATGCATCTATTGTTGCTTGCGAGAGAGCTTTTTCTCTGTTAAAAGGTCCGCCTGGTACCGCATGCATTAGAAAGAATGTTATGAAACAAATAATGAATATTGTTGCAATAGCTAGCAAAATTCGTTTTATCACGTACCTAAGCAAGAGTTGCCTCCTATAATTCTATAATTATTCTACCTGCAAAATTGAAACGATTTTGCTCTGAATTTACATTTTATTCAAGTATATACATTATTTATGCAATAAAATTTGTTTAAATTGTTGTTATATGCACATTTTATTTATGCATTATTATACATTTTTATTGTGGTACTATTTTTGATTTTCTAGAAAATAAAGAGCCTTTTGCATAAACCCTCAGAAGACACAAGTTTTTAAAATGAGCTACATTTAAAACTGCAGCCTAGAATCAACTGAGGTTAAAATTCAATGAAAATGTATAAAATTTGGTTTTTTCATTGAGTTTTTCATTGAAAACTCGAATTTTTCCTCTTTTTCATTGAAAAAAACGCAATAATGCCCCAAAGGCCTTTGTAATGAATCTAGTAACGCAATTCACCCAAAGACCAAGAAATTAGTCCCACTGTTTAATGCCTTTGAGTATCTTTGCTTCCGGTCTTCTCTTTGGATCTAATGAAATATCAATGCGTTTGACTATGTAGGTCATGAGTGTTTCAATGATAAAGTACATAATTGCAGTAAGAATTAGAGGGAAGAATGCCTCGTATGTTCTACTACGAACAAGGTCACTGATTTTAGTTAGATCAAGAACTGCAATGTAGCCAACAACTGAAGTTTCCTTGATTAGGGTAACAACTTCGTTCTTGTAAATTGGTAAGAAGTGCCTTGCTGCTTGAGGAAGAATGATCTTAAAGAAACGCTGTGTGTCTGAGTATCCAAGAGCGGTGGATGCTTCAAACTGACCTTTGCCTATTGCATGGTATCCAACTCTTAGCATATCTATCATGGAACAGGCAAACATAAGAGAGAAGCCTATAGCAGAAACCCACATTCCACTTAGTCTAGAACTTCCAAAGACAATGTAATAGAGAATCATTAGCAACAAAACTGTTGGCATTCCATGAATGAGCCATAGGAAGAAATCTGTAATCTTGTTAGAAAGAGTGCCTCCTTTTCTTATAACCATAAAGACAGCAAAACCAAGGAATGTTCCAGCTAAAATTGAGACAAGTGTAATTAGAATTGTAACGCCAGCACCTTGTAGGAAGAGCTTCCATCTGTTTTCTCTGATAAACGTCTTGTAAAAGCTGTTCTGAATTTGCTGGAAGAATGTTGTTTCGCTCTTATCTTCTCCTAGAACTACCATTACAACTGGACAGGTGTAATAGGTTTTGGTAAGAGTTCCAGTCTCGTTTCGTTCTTCACTGACAACAATGTTCATTCCAATATCGTATTTACCTGTTTCAACTCCTGGAGCAATGGATTCAAATGGAACTTCATAGAAAACAGGTGTGTAGCCGTAGGCACGAGAGAAGCGACATATAAAGTCTACATCGTAGCCGGAGAGACTTCCGTTACTTACAAATGAAAATGGTTCATATCCACCTTCAACGGCAACAGAGATGGTTCCATTTTCACCAGTAAAACCTGTTGTATCGCAAGTGCTAGTCTCTGGATCAAAGTTATTTATCCAGTAGTCATACAAATAATTTGATGTCCCATCTGCCTCACATGTAGTAATAAATTCATTCAATTGTGCTAATAACGTATCTTGTTTACTGTTATTACCAATAATCATGGATGCACTTATATATCCTGGAAGTTCATCTAAAACTTCAAGTTCTGGATGATTTGCTTTTTGAACACCAAAGCCTACTTGCTCAATGATATAGGCACTGATTTTCTTGCTTTGCAGAGCAAGTATCATGTCATTAGGCATAGTGTAATATTGGAATTCTGTATGCGGAACTTTATCCATGATGAGCTCTTCATAAAGAACTGCCGTTTGTACGCCAATTGGTTGTCCATCAAAGGATGCAATGCTCCTTTTTGTGATATCTTCAGAAAAAGTTACGAACAAAGTGACACAGAGAAGAAGAAAGATTAGTATACTGCGCTTCATTTTTATTCCTCCTCTTCCCATCTAAAGTGCATGTCTATACGGTTCACAAAACCATTTGGATCATCTACTGTTTTTTCTGAGTATGATGTAGTTTTTTCAGAAAGTAATTCTCTAAATAGGCTACTGTCTGTGTCTCTTACATCAAAATATGGACCTTTGTATGTAATGATTAGAGAAAGAACGTCCTTTTTCTCTGAGTATTCTACTTTGACCAAGATGTCTGGATTTTCTGAATAGTCTGCAATTGTATTGATACAGATTTCTTCTATGGCAAGACTAAGCTTTGACAAACGCTCAGACTCAATCAATAGCTTCTCACCATAACCTGCAAGTTCTTCATTCATGGCCTCAATATCAAAATCAATACCTTGAATTCTATAGCTGAGAGAAGAGAGTCTTTGAATAAAACGTCTTGTTTTCTCTCTTTTTGGGTGTTCAAAGATTTCTTTTGGCGTTCCTTCTTCGTAGATACCGCCTTCATCCATAAATAGGATTCTGTTTGCAACTTTTCTTGCAAAGTCCATCTCATGGGTGACTATCATCATGGTTCTTCCTGTTTTGGCAAGAACTTTAATGACAGACTGTACTTCTCCAATCATGCTTGGGTCTAGCGCACTGGTTGGCTCGTCAAATAAGATGATTTCTGGGTCCATTGCAAGAGTACGTGCAATAGCAATTCTCTGTTGCTGTCCACCGGATAGCTCATCTGGATAATTAAAAACCTTGGAGGAAAGACCTACAGAGGAAAGAAGTTCCATTGCACGGTCGTATGCAGCTTGGCGGTCCTTGCCCAAAAGTGTGATTTGGGGGTTCATGATATTTTCAATGACTGTTAAGTGGCCAAAAAGATTGAAGGACTGGAAAACCATCCCCATCTTTTTGCGGACTGCGTTAAGATCACAACCACGTTGGGTGATATCTTCACCGTCAACAATTATATTGCCACTAGTTGGCTCTGTGAGCATGTTAATGCACCTGAGCAACGTGGACTTTCCTGTCCCGGAAGGCCCTATTACGGCAATAACATCACCTTTGTTGATAACGAGGTTCACATCATTTAAGGGAACCGTGTTGTCATCAAACTCTTTTCTAAGATGCTTTATCTCAATCATCTTGGCACCCCCTAAAAGGATTTTTATGAGGTTTTTAATTCCTCCCTAACCCTTCGAAAGTGAAAATTCTCAGGAAGATGGTCCTGAGCCAAAAGAGTCGTCAAGCAACGCACAGACGAGCAAGGCTCATTATGCCCATAATTGGGGTTTATTCAACCCTTTTTTGGAAAAAAATTTAAAAGGTTTTGGCTTAACCAATGTTTTGATGCCAAAAGGTTAGAAACTGCGTCAAAAATCAAAACAAATCTGTAGCCCACAGCATTTCAAGATTTTCTTTTATAACGTTATAAAGGGCATTGGAGCCAAGATAATCTGGAAAATTACGCCAAGTAAGAATGATACTTGAGAGGCTAACTTCTGCAATTGGAGAAGCCACAGGATTGTGTAAGTTGTCTATTACAAGAATATAGGCCTTGTCATGAGATTCTGCTATTTGGTCTGAAGTTAGAGCCCCTGATCCAAAAGTAGAGACTACATTAAGCCCAAGATCCCGAGCAAATTCAGCTTGGTTTACATTGGCATATACTTCAATATCTTTGTTTGGAGAATTTGCAATGCGTTCTCTTGCCTCTTCTATAAGCTTTTTATATTTCCCAAAGCGAATTTGTGCTTCTTCTTGAGTTCCAGCTTTCTCTGAAAGCATTTCTACCATATTGCTGAGATTTGCTAACGTGTTTGTAGTTTTTACTTTGACAATTTTGGATTCATCCAATTGAGCTGCAGTACTAATGGTTTTCATCATCCTTTCATATCCAGCATGCATAAAAAGTTTTGCATTGATTACGTTGACCATATCGTCTGCTGTAATCTCGTACTCTGGTGGATGTTTGAGATTTGCTGGTGCAATTGTGACAACATTATCTATTCCTGCCAGCTCAGCAATTGCTGCAACCCAACTTGTAGAAGCAACATAACCAGATGTTTCATTTTCTGTACTTTCATTAACAGCTTGAGCAAAACCCATACTGCAGGCCATCAAACATACAACTAATACTACCATTAACTTTTTCATTCTCTCTCCTTGCTTTTAAACCTAAGTGTTTTTAGCTTTTCAGTTTTTCTTCTAAATTCTCCATTTTTTTAAATTTTGGAAGAAATTTTCTTCTAAATTTTAAAAAATATGCCATTTTTAGTATACTTTTGCGCTTTTTACAAAAGCCTTCTTAAATACAGAATTCAATATAAACACAACAACTGAAAGTAAGGCCAGCATTCCACTGACCGGTAAATTCCACAACAGAGCCAACATATAACCTACAACAGAAAGTACCAAACCCGTGACGGAACTTTGAATGAATAGCTGTTTTAAGCTTTTTGCATTTTTATTGGCACCTACCACGGGCAACACTAAAAGGGCATCGATTAAAAGAGCCCCAAGGACTCGCATTGCAACCGATACTATCAGTGCGGTTATCAACACAATAATGGTGTTATGAGCTTTAACTGGCACACCCATTGACAAGGCTATGTCTTTATCGAAAAACAACATAGATATAGGCCTAAAAAATATGAACACGTAAGAGATTACAAGCAGTCCTAAGATTGCAAGTAGAACCAAATCCGTTTTAGTTAATGCAAATGGACTTCCCCAAAGCACTTCTAGAGTATCTTTTGCAGGCACATCAAAGACATGACTTACAAGAGAGGCCAGCCCCATAGTACATACCATCATGGCAGTACTTGCTGTAGATAATTTGCGACCATCTTTATTTAAACGCACCATGATTAGCACCAGCATCACATTCAATGGAATAACGGCAACTAGCATTGGAATCTCTAGCACCACAGCAACCACACCGCCCAAAATAACTCCATGCATAAGCATGTATCGCATTGAGATAAGGCCATTTTGCACCACAATCACACCCGCTATAGGGAACGAAATACCACTTATAATCATTCCAATTAAGCCATACAAAATTGGCTTGAGAGCTAATAATCCAATTAATCTCTGCATGACTCCTCCAATGGCACAACTGGATCAACCATCTCAACTGGATTCAATGTAATGACTGGCCAACCTAAGGCCTGAGTCAACTGAGTATCATGAGTCACAACAATAACAGCCATATAAGCCGGAAGAGCTCTCATCATCTGCACAAATTCATCCCTAAACGCCACATCCAAAAACGAAGATGGTTCATCCATCAAAAGCAAATTTGCATCCTGACAAAAACATCTAGCCAAACTAACACGCTGCTTCTCCCCTCCAGACAGTTCCTCAAAACGCCTTTCAGCAAGATGTCTCACCCCAGTCTCTCTCATAGCCAGCTCTACGCGCTTAAGATCTCTTTTTTCTTGCTTGTAAAGCCCCATTGTCACCACTTCATATACCGATATTGGTGCTTTTGTCTCTGCAAAACCTTGTTTACAATATGCTGTTCTAGTATTACTTGAAAGCATTATTTTACCCTTTTGAGGTTTAACGTTTCCAAGAATTGCCTTCAGAAGTGTTGTCTTTCCACAACCATTTGGGCCTTCAATTACAATCCTTTCGCCTTCTTTAAGAGTTAAAGAAAAATCTTTAAGAACAAGCGTTGAGTTATATGACACTGAGAGATTTTGAATATCAAGAATAGTTTTTAAGGAAGCCGTGTTAGGCTCCTTAAGGGAATCATTTTTGATGGTATTGTTGGGGCGTTCAGACAATCTTTCATCCTGCTTTCTTTAAAAACAATGCCCTCACGGCGAACTTAAGTACATTAAGTTTGGGGTTCATCCCCAAAATAGGCCTTCATATAAGTTTTTGCAAAACTTTCATAACCTACAAGTATAGTGCCGTTTCTAGTGCCTTAAGTCAAGCTAGCAATAGCACCGTCAATATATTCACTTAAGTTCATTTGTTTAACACCAGAAACCGTTACACATTTATTAACTGGAATAAGGATTTTGTGAGCATTACTTGCACCAACAGATCTTGCCATCTCTGGAGTTATTTCGCCAAACATTGAATCCGCCATAACAATCCCAATTGGGCCAATAATGTAAGAAGCGTCTCTACAAGCCACTACTACAGGATTTTCTCCTGTAGCAGCCTGTTTTGCTCCACCTTTCATCATATTTGCTGTAGCTGTAGCGTTGGTTCCAATACAAATGAGATTATCCTGAAAACCTTTAGCAACCAGTTTTTCAACTATTGCTCTACCAATACTCCCACCTTGTCCATCTATAACTACAATTTTCATGCTCATACTATTTTGGTACGGCTCCTATTCACTTGCCACTTTTTGTACAGTAACCTATTCCCCAATGAAGTTCAAGAAATTCACATTTGCCACAGCATCCTTTTGAAGAAAAGGTATACCAATCAGCACGTGCATCAGAAGTGGTCTGCGAATTGATAGTAGTTTCCCTATACATTCCGGTAAAACATTTACAACCAGAAGTTACTACTGTGTATTTAGAGCCGTTGACCTTAAGATGACATGCCCCGCCAGAAACGGAATCAAGTTCATCGTCACCAAGCTCACCATTTTTATGCATTGTTTCAAAGCTCTCTTGTGCTTCTTTCTCTGTCAAAGAGATACCATTTTCAGCAGCAAGTTTCATAAGTTCTTCAACACTTTTTGCTTCTTTTGCTTTTGCAATAAACTCGTTATCAATTGTTTTCATTTAACAACTCCTTTTTTTAAGTTTCCTTGAGAATCATCTCTACGCACAGTATATACACGAAAAGTAGCATTTTGTTATGCCTTTTTTTACAATTGTTCTCTTTTTTCTGAAATTGGTAGAGGGTTTTGCCAAATGGGCTTTTTTAAGATACTATTTAAAAAGTTTTTCACAAAAACCTCTACAGCAAAGGAGAAACGCGAATGTTTGAAAGAAAAAGAGCATTTAAGAATCTTGCAGAAGAAATAAAGTTATTAAAGAAATCAAATACAGACGAAAATGGTCGCAGACTCGTTAAAATTGGACTTTCAAAGGGATATGATCTTCTTTCTCCTCTTTCTCCAAACGGAGATCCTTGCATTACAGAAGAAGTGGCTCAGTTTATTGAACATAGTACAAAACATCTTAGACCAGATGCCTCATTACATTTTGTTTTTGAAGGGGCCTTCATTTCTAACAATGAGAAGAAAACCTACACTTCTGCTATTCACAACTATTACCACAATGAATTCACAGAAATTGTAAGAGAACTACAAAAAAATATGGCTCAAACAATCATAATGGTGGCTGTTTCAGCTGTTATTTTTGCAATAAACATATTTCTAAAAAATAGCGGTGAGAACCAAGTTGTCTACAACATAATTGACATCATTGCATGGGTCTTTGCTTGGGAAGCTACCGATATTTTCTTTCTTCAACGCCCAGCAATGCGCCTTCGCAGGCTCCGCCTGTATAATATAATTCAGTCAACCATAACATTTGAGTAAAACAGAAAAAGCAAGTTATGCATTGCACCAAAAATAACAATACTTATTCTTTTGACCCCGAGCTCAAAGCATATAGCAAAATACATGCTCCGCTTAATCCTGCTTTTGTCTCTTTCATACAAAAGCCAATGAGGCTTTTATACTCACTTGAACATGATGATAAATATGTTCATGTAAGAAAAACATCTGTTGCTATTGATTCTAAAACCTCCATACGAGTCTTAATATATGAGCCCAAAAGCTGTAATGAAACTCTACCCTGTATTTATTTTCTCCACGGAGGTGGCTTTGTATTCAATGCTGCTTTTCACCATTTCTATCTTGCTAGGAGATTTACACGGGAGCTTAAGATAAAAACCATCTTGGTGGACTATAGACTAGCACCCAAGTACAAATTTCCTACAGCAGTAAACGATTGCCTAAAAGTGTACAAATGGCTTGTTTTACAAGCCAATAATCTGAAAATAGACCATCAAAACATAGTTGTAGCCGGTGACAGTGCAGGTGGGAATCTAGCTGTAGGAACAAGTATTGCTGCAAAAAGTAAAGGAATTACAATGCCAAAAGCGCAAATGCTCCTATACCCAGTTTTAGACCGCAGAATGCAATCTGAAAGCTATAAGGTTTATACGGATACTCCTATGTGTAATTCGCTGGACATGGAAAAATATTTCAAGATGTATGTTGAGAACAAGAATAATGTTGCTCCAGATCTTGTGCAATATCTTTCTCCATTGGAAAGCCCATATCTTGAAGAAATGCCACCCACATACATAGAAACGGCCCAATATGACTGCCTTCATGATGAGGGCGTTCAGTTTGCACGAGCTTTAGAAAAATGCAACGTGCCTGTTGAGCTACATGAAATAAAAAATGCAATGCACGGTTACGACATAGCAAAGGACAGCAATTTTATGAATAAAATAATGGCTCAGCGAGTTGAATTTCTTAGGACTGTTTTTGCCTAAGAAGCTGTTCCCAAAGCTTTGGGGCTCTTGCAATCATTTATCAATTTTCAGTATTATCGGCGCGAAGAATAAATGGAGAATGATTATGGCAACGAGGGATTTGACGGTTGGTAAGCCTTTGCCAGTTCTTGCAAAGTTTTCTGTACCCGTGATTTGCGGGAATCTGTTTCAACTTTTCTATACACTCGCAGATTCAATAGTTGTTGGCAAGGCCATTGGAGAGAACGCTCTTGCGGCCGTTGGAGCAACTGGAGTCTTTGTATACTTTATTCTGTGCTTCATTCAGGGATTTACAAATGGCTTTTCCATCCTACTTGCGCAGCTCTTTGGCTTTGGAGACAAGACCGGTGTCAAAAAGAGCATAGTTGCAAGTACATATCTATCAATTCTGTTTGCAGTAGTAATAACAATCCCTGCATGCCTTGCTACAGGACTTGTAGTAAGACTCATGCAGGTTCCTGAGGAAATATCGCAAGATGCCTATGTGTACCTACTGATAATTGTTGCAGGAACAGGTGCAACAATTTGGTATAACATGATATCTAACACACTTAGAGCTTTGGGCGACAGTAGGACTCCTCTTGTCTATCTTGTAGTGTCATCTCTTTTGAACATTGTGCTAGATGTAGTGTTCATAGTTCCTTTCAGGTGGGGTGTTGCAGGTGCTGCATATGCAACAGTATTATCGCAATTGATATCGGCATTTCTATGCACCATAAGTGCTTATCGTAAATTCAGTGAGATGCACATTGAGAAGGCCCTTTGGGGAGTGAACAAGAAAGTTCTTGCCAAGCATTTCAAGTTGGGTTTTCTTATGGGGTTTCAGATGTCTGTTATGTGTATAGGCCAGCTTGTGATGCAGTCCAGCGTAAACGCTATTGGGACGTCTGCAATTGCAGGTTATACGGCAGCGACTAAGGTTGACCAGCTGTCTGTTCTTGTAAATAACGCTTTTGGGATGGCCATTGCAAGCTATGTGGCACAGAACTATGGGGCGCATCTCTATGGGAGAATAAAACAGGGCACGAGAGCCAGCTTGATACTTGTGTTGTCTACAGACGTGGCAATGGCGGGTGTGATGCTACTTGTGGAGCCTTACATTGTACCCCTTTTTGTCTCATCCCCCTCGCCAGATGTCTACGACTACGCTTGCATGTTTTTTCAGGTCACACTACCCTTCTATCCAATACTTGGCTTATTACTCATCTACCGTACGAGCATTCAAAGCATGGGTGTCTCCTGGGCTCCATTTGCAGCCTGCATTGTAGAACTTGCAGCTAGGGTCAGTGCATCTCTTATACTTTCACGCTGGTTTGGCTACCGTGGAATTGTTTTCTCTTCACCGCTTGCTTGGATTGGAGCCGATATTATTGTAATTCCAGTTTACTATCTAACAATGAAACGGCTTGAACAAAGAACAGCCTAAGCATGTATATACATATTTGTACAAAACTTGTGAAATTTTGTGTCGTAAAGACGTAAGAAATATGATAGAGTTGTGAAGGAATTGAATTTCTACAAGATTTTTGCGTATGTGCAAAAATCTCCTGCAAAAAACAAAAGGAAGACAATAGATGGACTCACACAAGATTGGTGCAAAAATCCTTGCTGTTGCCGGTAAGGGTGGCGTTGGTAAGACCTCGCTGGCAGCGGTAATGGTCAAACTTCTTGTGCAAGCGTATCCGGATAAGCGGATTCTTGCTATAGACGCAGACCCTGCTGTTGGACTGTCTACCGCATTGGGAGTAGACGTCAAACTTACGGTAGATGATATTCGTAAAGAAGTGGTTGCAAATGCTGAAGATGGCAATGCAAAAGCGGCAATTGAATTATTAGGAGAAGCTAGATATCGCATATTTGATGCACTCGTTGAGATGGATGGCTTTTCTTTTATTGCAATTGGAAGACCAGAGGCAGCAGGTTGCTATTGCAAAATCAACAGCTATTTAAAAGAAGTGATTGGATTATTGGCTGATAATTATGATTATATCGTAATTGATGGCGAAGCTGGCATTGAGCAGATTAACCGCCGTGTCATGGAAAAAGTGACACACCTCATGCTGATTACAGACTCTTCCAAGAAAGGCACCCAAGTTGTAAAAACCATCAAACAGGTGGCAGATGAGCTTGTTATGTATGACAAGATTGGAGTAATTGCAAATAGACTCCCAAACTTAGATGTAAAGCAGTATATGGATGTGGGCAATATTCCAGTGCTTGCCTACATATTGTCAGATGCCTCCTTAGCAGAATTCGACCTCAAGGGAAAAAGTGTATTTTATTTGGATAATGATGCAGCAATTGTCAAGGGAGCTAAGGAAGCTCTGGTTAATATAGGAATCTTAGAAGCATAAAGGAAGGCAAGAGTGAAGGACTTAAAACACTTATATTATTTTGAAAAATTATTGGAAGATGCCAATAATGAACTTGTACGCAAGGCACAAGATGATGGTCTTAAGTGCATTGCAACAACTTGTGAGAATGTACCAGAACCACTTTTGAATCTTCCGGGAGTTTTTTCTGTAAGACTTCGTGCTCCTCGTACAGGCTCTATGGATATGGCAACATACTACATGACAAGTTTCTTGTGTGAATACAGCAGAGCCCTTTTGGAAAGAGCAATTGAGGGTGGATACAATTTTGTAGACGGCCTTGTGACACCAGACGGATGCACCATGATAAACCGTTGTGTAGAGAACATGGAGCTCCTTAAGACAATGGGAGAAGACAAAGATGGATTTTTCTGGGAATACATGGAGATTCCACAGAAAGATGACGACAATGCGCTAGAGATGTACACATTACAATGTCGCAACCATATTTTAAAGCCTTTGTCTGAAAAATATGGCATTGATACATCTGATACTGCTATTCGTACAGCCGTAGAACAGCACAATGAGGTATGCCGTCTGATTCGTCAGATTGGAGACTTCCGTAAGGAAGCTAATCCACGTATTACAGGCTACGAGTTCCACATTCTTACTTTGGTAAGCTATGTAGTACCAAAGCATATGATAATAGACAAACTCAGAGAGACCTTAGAAGAGGTCAAAACTAGAGAACCAGATGCTACTGACAAATATCGGGCTCGTGTTGTTTTTGTTGGTTCTGAAGTAGATGACGTGGATGTGATTAAACTGGTAGAAGAATCCGGTGCTTATGTATGTGCAGACCGCTTCTGCTATGGTTCTTTGCCTGGACGTGATGAGATTATCTTAAACAACGAAGAAGATGTTGTAAAACAAATTTGCCGTCAGGTGCAAGGCAGAGCACAGTGCCCACGCTATTGGGATATGCCAAAGATGGTAGGAAGACGTGATTATGTTGCAAATCTTGCTAAAGAATATGGTGCAGACGGCATTATTTATGAGCAGATGAAGTTCTGTGATCCATGGGCCTATGAACGTATGATTGGCACCATTGTGCTTCGAGAGGAGCATGGATATCCGGTGCTTGCTGTGGATAGACCATATACCATTGGCTCTTCTGGTCAGATGCGCACTCGTGTGCAGGCATTCGTAGAGAGCATTGAGATCAAGAAGATTCAAGGAGGTAAGAAATAATGGCAAAAGAAATAGGCGCAGAAAAACTGGGTAGATTTTTTACCAAGGGAAAAGTAAGAAGAAGACGTGAATGGCGTGGATTTAAGGATACTTTTTACGATTACACACGTTGGCTTTACATTATGAAGCAGTTGGCAGGCTTTGTTATCAAGCCTAGAAATATCAAAGCTATGTTCCGCTATCGCTGGATGGCAAACTATTTAGCAGTACCAATGATGGTAGATAAGCATACACAGGGACTTCGTGGGCCATACCTTCGTATGTGTCATCTAGAGCAGGATTTAGTTGTCTATGATGTGGCAAAACTTCTTGATAGTCTGTTCAGAGGAGACCGTCGTATTGGTAATGACAAAGAATTCTCTAAGAAAGTTGTCTTAGTAGATGAAAACGAAATGACAGCTGTCATGATGGGATTTCCTACATTAAAAGGGCTATCCCGTGAGACACCTTCAACCTATGTAGCTGTTCTTTTGAACCAAACAGCAGCCCTTCATTACATTGATGTTGCACAGGAATATGGACTTCCGGGAGATGTTTGTCCTATGCCGGAAGCCGAGCTTGGAGTTTCCATTGATGACGACGCACCAGTTCTTGGAGCATGTGCAGTACAATGTAACACAACTTGCGATGGCTCTCTTCTTGGTAATGGAGGAATTGCCAAGAGACTGGAGTTAGAAGACGGCATTCCAATCTTCCAGTTAGCAGCACCTCTGCGCCATAAAGAGGACGATGTACAAGACTATGCAGCACAGGAAATCAAAAACTGTATTGCCTTTATTGAAGAAAAAACTGGCGAGAAATGGGATTGGTCATACTACTTTGAGTGTGCAAAACGCGTTAACGAGTCAACTAGACACCGCATGGAATGGCTAGATATGAACAAGACCGATTACCCTCAGATTTTTGGCTCTAACCTTGCACTGTATACTGAGACTAACTACATGGCCATCTGCGGGAAGGTACCAGCGTTTGTCACTGTGGACCGTAAACTGACAGCACTTGCAAATCAGGCATATAAAGAAAAAAAGAAGATGGCAAGAGAATACAGGCACCGCGCAATAATATGGGGTGTTCAGTCACATTTTTACATGGACTTTTTGCTTTGGATCTTAAATTGCTGGGGCATTGTGCCATTAACAGATATGCTTTCCATGATTAATACTGACATGATTGCAGAAGAAGACACCCCGGAAAATCGTGAAAAAGCATACTATGACATGGCTTGGCTGACAGAAAACATGATCATGAGAAACCGTACTCATGGTGGTTACAAAGTATTACTTGACGATCTTTGGGAGTACTGTGAAGAGTTCAATGCAGACATGGTCATTCTTTGGGAGCATATGTCATGTAAAGCTCTAGTTGGAATGCACGGCCAGTTTGAGGAAAAAGCAAGAGAAAAAGGCATCCATTTGGTATGGGTAACACACGACTTGTTCGATCCTCGTATTGTATCCCGCCAGGGGGTTAGAGATCAGATTAATCGTTACATGAGAACAGTATTTAAAGAAGAACCACTGGATCCATCACTGGAAGTATTGCCAGACGAACATTCATGGTAAAAAAGGAGGAAATGAAAAATGAAATATTATGGCGGATGTGATTCCGGATCAACTTATACAAAATGTGTCATTATTGATGAAACTGGAAAGATGGTGGCAGATGTTACTCTTCGTAGCCGTATTAATGCTGTTCTTTCTTGTGAAGAATCCATTGAAAAGGCTGTAGCACAGGTACCAGATTTAAAGTCCGCAAAGGATTTAGCTTATCTAGTAGGAACTGGATACGGACGTAACAAGGTACCTTCTGCAGATGAAAACATCTCAGAGATTTCCTGCCATGCTATGGGCGTGCATGTTGCAGATCCAAATGTCAAAGCAATAATTGATATTGGCGGACAGGACGTAAAAGGAATTGCTATTGATGCTGATGGAACTGTTTTAAACTTTGCTATGAATGACAAATGTGCAGCAGGAACCGGACGTTTCTTTGAAGCAATGGCAAAAGCATTTGAAATGGATTTGTCTGAGTTTTCTAAGTTATCTTTAAAGGCAAAGAGCGTAATTCCTATCACTTCACAATGTACTGTATTTGCAGAGTCAGAAGTTATCTCTTTGGTAGGTGAAGGCAAACCTATGGACGAGATTGCTGCTGGAATTGAGTTGTCCGTTGCAAAGCGTTGCTTTGTTATGGCAAAGAAGGCAGGAGCTGTTGATTCCATCACCCTGACCGGTGGCTGTGCAAAGAATGACGGCTTAAAGAAAGCTATTGAAAAAGTATTAAATCTTAAAGTCATTGATCTTCCAATTGATCCGCAGTTGATGGGCGCCCTTGGTGCAGCAGAATTTGCACGTCAAAAAGGAATGGCAAAGAAGGGAGTTTAATATGGCACTATTTCTTCACATACTTCTAATTATTGCAATTGTCTTGTTATGTCTCTTTGTTTTGAGCTTTATCGTTTACTTCTTTAACCTAGATATGAAACTTACGGCAGCAATTGAGCCAATATTGTTAAAGCATTACGATAAAATAAAAAGAGACAAACATCTATGAAACTCTACGACGAGATTATCAGTGACATTCTGACGGACATTGAAAAACAGGATGTCAAATGTCTTCCGGTAGGCAATGCCGCAGATCCTGTCAGTAGAAACTGGCAGGATGCCGGCAAAGCAATGATGATCTTACAGGCGGACATGGCATATGAGCTGGGAGGACATGGTCTTCCAGCTGTGGGCAACACTTTAGTGACAACTGAGACAGATTTGGTTCCACAGGATGAGATTATCCTCATAGGAAAAGATTTACCAGAGATTACTGAAGACACCCCATATGCAAGAATTGCTCTAGTACGTGTGACAGAGGATTCTATTGGAACTGGAAATAAGCTGTACAATACAATCCAAAATATTGGCTATTTCCGTTACCACATTTACCCTTTGGGTTTTATGTTGCGTGTATCTTCTTCCAATGATAGAGAAAGCGTGCGTGTAGCAAAAGATGCATTGAAGCAAGGACTGACTTTTACAGCAATTGGTAATGCCATGCAAAAAGCACTTCATTTACACAAGGCAGTAGAGGCTGTAAAAATTATCTTTATCACAGATCCAAAGGTTGATTTTGTTCAATTACAGAATGGATCAAAAAAGACCAAGCAGATTACTGCAACCATTGATCATATGCTAAAGGACGTCAATATGGATTGCGCTTCTTGCGGATTACAGGAAATCTGTGATGAGGTAGAGGAACTTCGTGAAATGCATTTTGGTATGAACAAAGAAAATAAGTAGTCAAAAGAGAAAATTTAGTGATATTCTAGTAGATGGTGTATTAACATAAAGGAGAGTATAGAACATGGACATGAATAAGTATAATGAGTGGCCTGCAAATCACAAAGGTGATAAGAATCCAAGCCCTAAAATTATCGCTTTAGGAAAACGTATCACGGATGTTGCAGCTCACATGATTGGTGGTGTTACTGCGGATGATCCAGAATACTGGGGTCTTGCAGAAATTATCACAGAGGAAATGGCGGAAGTGGGTCTAACTATGAAAAAACGTAAGCATTATACGTTTGACCAACTCTGTGAGATGAACAAAGACAAGGTAGCAGAAAAAGGAAAAGATGGATTCCAAAAATTGTTGGATGAAATGGCCTATGTTGGACTTTTGGAGTATGATTATGGCTACCATTATGACCATAATGGCCGTACAGCACCTCCGTCAGAAAGACGCTATTGTCTCCCTATGTTTGTACCAGGCTCTGCTGAACTTTTCAACATGGAAGAGATTCCTGGAGATGTCCATGCTAACCCAAGATTGAAAGAACATCCGGATGTTGCATCCTTCTTTGAACGAATGACTTATATTCCATTGGAAGGCATTACCCAAATGGTTCCACCTGGAGGTGCAGGTGTAGGTATGCACGTTATTCCTGTAGAGAAAGCAATCTCTATGGAAAACAAAGCTATGGATATTGAGAAATTATCTTACTGGTTATCCAAATATGAAGGCAAAATTGGTGTAGGACGTTGTTCCTGCCGTGCATCTCGCAAGGCCATTGGTGAGGGTGTTGCAGATGACGATTATGGCTGGTGTATTGGGGTTGGTGATTTTGCTGACTATTGCCGTGAGACAGGAAAGGGCCATGATATTACAAAAGAAGAAGCTCTTGCTATCTTAAAGCGTGCTGAGGACAATGGCTTCGTGCATCAGATTACAAATATTGATGGTGAGAACAAGATTTTTGGTATTTGTAACTGTAATGTAAATATCTGTAATGCTCTTCGTACATCACAGTTGTTCAATACTCCAAACATGTCACGTTCCGCATATGTGGCCCATGTAGATCCTGAAAAATGCGTAGCTTGCGGACGCTGTGTAGAATATTGCCCAGCAGGTGCAACCAGACTTGGACAGAAACTCTGCAAGGCAGATGGCACCAAAGTTGTTTATCCAAAACAGTTGCTTCCAGATAAAGTAAAATGGGGCAAGGAATACTATGACCCAGATTACAGAGATAATAACCGTATCAATACCCACAAGACCGGAACTTCCCCATGTAAGACAGCTTGTCCTGCACATATTGCAGTACAGGGATATTTAAAAAAGGCTGCACAGGGCAAGTATACTGAGGCATTAGCTCTAATCAAGAAGCAGAACCCATTCCCTGCTGTATGTGGACGTATTTGTAACAGACGCTGTGAGGATGCTTGTACTAGAGGAACTATTGATGAACCAATTGCTATTGATGCTGTAAAACGTTTTATTGCAGAGCGTGATTTGCATGCAGAAACTAGATATGTACCACCAATTGTTGTTCCAGCTAGCATTCACAAGAATGGTTGGGACGAGAAGATTGCCATCATTGGTGCTGGTCCAGCTGGACTTTCTTGTGCATTCTATCTTGCCGAGAGAGGATATAAACCAACTGTATTTGAAAAGAATGAGAATGCTGGTGGTATGCTTCGCTATGGTATTCCATCCTACAAGTTGGAAAAAGATGTCATTGAAGCAGAAATTGATGTCATGCGTCAGATGGGTGTTGAGATCAAAACCGGCGTAGAAGTTGGTAAAGATATTTCCCTAGACGAACTTCGTGCACAGGGCTACAAAGCATTCTATATTGCAATTGGATGTTCTGCAGGCCGTCTTCCTGGAGTTCCGGGAGATACAGCAGAAGGTACTATGACCGCCATTGATTATCTGAAAAAAGCAAATTGTGGTGGTGCAGACTACAATGGCAGAGTAGTAGTTGTTGGTGGTGGAAACGTTGCTATTGATGCCTCCCGCGTCAGTGTAAGAAATGGTGCCGCTGAAGTTACACAGCTTTGTCTAGAATCAGAAAAGGAAATGCCTGCATCTGATGAAGAAGTAAGAGAAGCAAGAGAAGATGGTGTTACTATCAAGTGTGGATGGGGACCAAAGGAGGTTCTCGTTAAAGATGGCAAGGTGACTGGCATTGTCTTCAAGAAGTGCGTATCTGTATTTGAAGAAGTAAACGGACGTAAGAAATTTGCTCCAAAATACAATGAGAATGAGACCATTACAATTGAGTGTGATCGTGTAATCTTTGCAATAGGTCAGCAGTCTGTATGGGGAGACCTCTTAAAGAATGAACAAGTTGAATTTAGAGGTCCTGCACTTGTTGCAGACGGACTTACATATCAGGTAAATGGTGCACCAGATCTCTTTATTGGTGGTGATGTCATGACTGGTCCAAAGTTTGCAATTGATGCAATTGCTGCAGGACACTGGGCTTCTGAATCCTTACATAGATATGTACAAAATGGTCATATGACTATTGGTCGTAACAAATGGGAATTTATTGAACTCAACAAGAACGATATCTTAGTTGAAAGTTATGACAATTCTTCTCGTCAATCAGAAGGCTTTGACAACACACTTGACAAAAAGTCATTTAAAGATGGCCATATTGCACTTACTGAACAGCAGGTCAAGATTGAAACTTCTCGCTGTTTAGGCTGTGGTGCTACAATCATTGATGCCAATAAGTGTATTGGCTGTGGTATTTGTACAACCAAGTGTGAATTTGATGCTATTACTCTTCACAGAGATCATCCAGAGTGCTCAACCATGATTACTGCAGAAGATAAGTTTAAGGCAATTCTTCCTTATCAGTTAAAGCGTGCAGTCAAAATTGTATTTGCGCCAAAAACTGCAGAAGAGAAAGCTGCAATTAAGGCACACAAGGAAGCAATGCAGAATAAGTAATTATTTACTAGACCTAGAATTCTTGCACAAAGAATTCTAGGGTTCTTGTATAAACTGCCTAGCACATGAAGCTAGAATAATTAACAAAATTTAAGGAGTGCGCCTCAAGGGTGCACTCCTTTTTAATGCGTACTTTTTATCTCTCAAATCCAAAACCAAGCTCTTTGCATTTCCCTAGTGCTAGCTTATGCCCTTGGAGAGCAGCCTTGCAATACCAAAAGATTGATTGCTTCATATCAGGCTCCACACCAACACCATTTTCGTAGAACCAAGCTAGATTGTATTGACCATCACGGTCGCCATGCTCTGCAGCTTTACGTGTCCAATAAACTGCTTTTTCAAGATTTTTTTCAACCCCCATACCGTTGTAATAGAAGTAACCTACCTGACATTCTGCAAGGGGATATCCCTGCTCAGCAAGAGCCAAATGCCCATCAAAGCACTTTTTATACTGTTGTGTGTTAAAGTATTTCTCAATCAGTTCGTTGCAGATATCAAGCTCTCTGCAAGGCTTATAATAGGAATCTGCCATTCTCTTTTTTCCTTATCACAATGGTCTAATCTTACCCAAATATTCTCCCTTTAGAGCTTGATTCCATTAACGCAAGTTTCTCTGCAAGTGAAATTTTTAGAGGTCTTTTTCTGCATTTTATTGTACATTGTACATTATTACAATACAATGAATAACATCGCTTTTGAATGAGGAACGATAGTCATTATGAATATTCATATCACCAAGAAAAACGCAACTGCGTTCTATGCAGCAATTCAGGTACTGTATTTCTTCATGCTCGCCATAGTCAATGTTTATGCCTCTGCATACCTTCTCAACCGTGGTTTTAGTAATGCGCAGATTGGTATTATGCTCGGTATTGGCAATCTTGGTGCAGTTGGTATTCAATTGCTGTCTGCATCGGTAATTACACGCACGGGGATACGTATTGGGAAGGTGATGATTGGAACGGGCGTGATTATTGCAATTCTGGCACTGACACTGTTGCTATTTCCCTTACGTGGAGTTGCTTTCTGTGTGGTATTCGTACTCATATTCATGCTTGCGCAGTCCATGATGGCATCAGTCAATTCGCTTTATCGTGGATATCATGAACAGGGGACAAAAATCAACTTTGGTGTGGCGCGTGGCTTTGGCTCGGCGGCGTATTCCATTTCGAGTCTCTGCGTAGGCGTGATGGTTCAAAAATTCACGCCGGATATTCTGCCGGGTCTGTATATCGTGCCCTGCCTGTTGCTGTGTATAGTTGTTTTCCTCTTCAATGCACCAAACGTGACAGAACAACACCAGTTGAACGTGACAGAGCGCGAAAAGCGCATCTTCATGCGTGAATATCCACAATTTTATTTGTTTTTTGCCGGTGCACTCTGCCTTTCAATCTCACATGGATTTACAGAGACTTACCTATTGCAAATCATCCAGCGTGTTGGAGGTGACAGTACAAACCTAGGTGTAGCAATGTTCATCTCTGCCATGATGGAATTGCCCGCTATGCTCATCTACCGCCGTTTTGCGGACAAGATAGGTAACCGTAGGCTTCTTGCTTTTGCGGGCTGGATGTGGGCAATAAAGAATTTCCTAATAATGCTTGCACCAAACGTATATTTCATATATGCGGCTGAGGTGATACAATTTGGAGGTTACGCGATGTATGTGCCTGCAGGTATTAGGTATGTTGCACACACATTGCCGGAAAGTGCGTTTCTCAAAGGGCAGGCGCTTATTGGTAGCGCATTTACTGCTGGTTACCTTGTGGCGAGCTTTGTTGGCGGTCCAATGATAGATTTCGTTGGGTTGGGTACAACTTTGTGTGCAGTGCAGATATTCTCCATTGGAGGCGTAATTTTGTTTTCGTGCGCCATGACAAAGAGTCTGCACATGTTCCCATCTGAAGTTGGAAAAAGTGCACAACACGATACTTCTGCGAAATAGTCGCATCAAGATTATTGTGTAGTGCAACACCATATCATACGATAGTGATGCATCTTAGAAGTTGTGAGAATATTTTCTCGCCTCGGTCATCAACAATAGTCAGCCAACTTTGTATCATTGGCGACTGACGATGATGCCGTTGTCTGTTGACTGTAATACAATAGAGAATTACTTAAGGGGTTGCAAAAAAATGAGAGGGTGTTGCAATTGCAGAATTAGAAACCATGCAAACATATTCTTTTGTTTCCGCATTACCAACTAGGCCTGAGACAGCAATTACATATTCATCGGAATCTATCTTAGCACTAGACTGAACTTCAGAAAAAAACGGATTATGCTCAATTTATATCTCCTGTAACAGCTTAAAAAACTCTTGTCTGTTATAAACAATTTGTATAAAATTAAAGTACATACATAATGTACACACATCAAAGAGGAGGTTGCTTTATGCTTGCAACACGTGTATTTCAAAACGGAAACAGTCAGGCTATCAGAATCCCTCAGGAAATGAGGACTGAAAAGAAGGACTATTTCATCAACAAGATTGGAGAAGTCTATGTAATCTATCCAAAGGATGATCCGTGGGCTCAAGCAAGAAGTATCGTTGGGACATTTCCTGAAGATTTCATGCAAGAGCGCAGTCAACCTTTACATCCAGATGAGAGAGAAGGATTCTGATGTATCTACTTAACACCAACATCTTCATCTACTACATGAAAAACAGCTATCCGCATCTCACTGAGAAGATATTCTCCATGAATCCAGATAATCTCTTTCTATCATCAATAACGCTTTTTGAACTGGAATATGGTGCTGAGAAAAGCTCATGGGGCACAAAAACCAGAGAAAAGCTTTATACACTTCTCTCACCTTTCCACTTCTTGAATTTTACATCTCAGGATGCAATTGTCAGCGGCAGAGTAAGAGCCATACTCGAAAAGAAAGGAACTCCTATCGGCACTTATGACACTCTCATTGCAGGCCAGACTCTCTCTCGTAACTTAATTCTCGTGACACATAATACTAAAGAATTCAATCGTGTACCGAATCTTGCCATTGAAGACTGGGTGTTGTAACTGTTGCTACAGCTCCATGGATTATGACTTATCTCGTGATTTGAAAATACTGAATATGCTCAATTTCTGCCTCCTTTAGGCGTAAAAAAAGCACCTCAGATTTCTCCAAGATGCTTCACTTCAAAATACAACAATAAACTGTGTTATTTAAGACCGAGTTCTTCCAACTGTCGGGACTGATCTCTTCTAGCATAAATGATAGCAACCACGTGCACTATCTTGTTCTCGTCATCAACAAGAAAATAGATATAATAGTTTTTGACTCTATCTCTGCGAACTCCCAGTGTACACCATGG